>JABSRR010000138.1 GCA_013215025.1 Pseudomonadales bacterium | reverse complement strand
GTCGAACCCCCAACTTTCGGTTTTGGAGACCGACGCTCTACCAATTGAACTACTGGCCTAATACCTACAAAAAAAGAGGCGAAATATTACTAGTGCTCAGCCTAAGTGTCAAGCCAATTTTCGCCAAAGAAAATAAAGAGTTAAGGAAATAATTTGGAGCTCAAGAGCGGATTTGAACCGCCGACCTCACCCTTACCAAGGGTGTGCTCTACCAACTGAGCTACTTGAGCGAAGATAATGGAGCGGGTAGCGGGAATCGAACCCGCATCATCAGCTTGGAAGGCTGAGGTTCTACCATTGAACTATACCCGCGGATTCTTCACACCAATAAACGACGATTAATCCTCAATCATCAGCACTGGTATATACCGACATGCCAAGTCGATAAATGGTGGTGGGGGGTGGATTCGAACCACCGAAGCTTTCGCGTCAGATTTACAGTCTGATCCCTTTGGCCACTCGGGAACCCCACCACATACTAGCAATTAAAATGGAGCTGGTGACACGAATCGAACGCGCGACCTACTGATTACAAGTCAGTTGCTCTACCTACTGAGCTACACCAGCTCAACTGCTAGAAACCGAATGAACACAACACGTGCATGTCATTCAGAGGTTGCGCATTCTATTGAATGGCCGGCAAAAGCGCAAGAGTTTTGCATGCTTTTTCTTCAATTTTTACCTCAGCAACATCGACCCGAATTTGCTCTAGTGAGGCCATCTCAAACTGCTCTGTAGCCTCTTGATTAAGCGCAATATAGTAAGCTATTGCGGTCTGCTCTCGCTCAGCAACGGCAACCTCGTAGCCAGCGGCTTTGGCTTTTTCTGCCACCCCTTCAGCGGAGGCTAATTTACTAAACGTACCCAGCGCAACCGCATTGATATCGCTACCCGAGGGTACTGCATAACTGTCAAAACCATCCGACTTAAGCCGCTTGGCCAGAGCTAAAGCCGCTTGCCGAGTTGCCTGAGGCTCAATATAGGCCCAATATGTTGAAGGCATTTGCACGGTTTGCTCAACAATATTGGCCGCTTCAAAATAATCCAAGCGAATCCGCATCCGATCAGCCAATTGCGCGCTATCGAAAGCGCCGATCAAATAACAGATTTGCTTGCTGGCGGCCTCTTTTCTGCGTTGCTGCTCTGCAATACGAACTTTATCACGCGCTGCTAGCTCTGAATCTGACAATTCAGACAGCAGCGTTACCGTTGGCACTTGAGAAAAGTCAAACTCCACCTGCTCTGGCTGCTGTTGCATTTTTCGATCTTGTTGAAAAATAAACCATGCTAGTAAACAGCCATTAACTATAAACAGAAGGAAGATAAGCTTGCGCATTGAAATGTCCTTAGCAATAAACTCTGCATAGGGTAACGTAATTTTTTAGATTATTCTGCCGCCTGCATAGCAATTCTTGCCAAAGCAGAAAGCACTAGGGCATCGGCCAGCTGAACTTGGCCTGCATTAGCCATTAAATGAGGTGCAAGTTTATCTCGATCACCCCCAGTCAATAGCACTTTTCCATCAGGGTATTGCCGATAAAACGCGTCGATTTGCTGCCTACACCAAGCTAATAGCAACAAAAGCGTGCCATTAACTACGGCCTCGCCAGTGTTTAGCCCATAGCTCAAGCTGTCGTTTTCAGTCTGCTCACGCTCATATCGCACTTTAGCCGTCTTATCTAACAGGACTTGTCTAGACATATTCAGCCCAGGCACAATATAGCCACCCTGATGTCGACCATACTGATCAACCACATCAACTTTCGCTGCAGTACCCAGATCGATGACACAAACCGGCCCGTTGAACTGGTGATAGGCTTCTACCGCCGCCAAAAATCGATCGATACCCAATGTTTCGGGTTTACTATAAGCATT
>JABSRR010000137.1:1138-1795 GCA_013215025.1 Pseudomonadales bacterium | reverse complement strand
GTAATTAAACTCAGAACCCTCAGTAAAGATACCACCACCATCAGCACCAAATGCAGTAAGCTTATTCTCAAGCTCCTTCATGCGTTTGTCATCTTTAAATGTCTCGTGGTCTACCATAAGACTTACAAAAGGAATCAAAACTTTCTCGATAGCTCGGATATTGAACTGATAAACATGCTTTTTGAAATAATAAAGATAAATCAACGGTCTAATTAAACCGCCACGAGTCATATCACCACCACGAGGATTATGTGTATGGAAAATCCATTTACGCTCATCGAGATTAATCTTCTTCTCGCTAGAACGATACTTTAGGTACGGCTGATAAGAGCCTTGGAAAGAAAAGTAAGTCGGATCAAAGTATTCAAAGCCTTTTATGTAGCTACCACCTTCACCCCAATGTATCTGAGAAAAAGAAATACCAGTATTAAGAGCGTGCATACAATTATCAAGCAGACCCTCAAAGTCTGACATACCGCTCAAGGCAGATGGCATAATCTCACTCATCTTATCTTCGCAAAAGTCAGCCATCGTGATTGCTTCGGGAGAGTTGTTCTTAGGTACAGCAAAAGCCCTTGCGGACTTGACCATACTCTTACGGAGGTTCAATAAGCCCGAAATCTCAAAGTCTTTCTCTTCAATTATACGTGCATATTT
>JABSRR010000137.1:0-1038 GCA_013215025.1 Pseudomonadales bacterium | reverse complement strand
AAATCATAGCCAAAATACTGTCTACCACTGCCATCTTTATTCAAAATGCTACTAGGTGGAGCTACGCATGACCTAATCAAGTCATAACTAAGAACAGCATCAATATCATCGGCAGGTTGACACATATATTCCTGCAAGAAAGCGGCTTCAGAACGACATGACGTACGTACTTCATCATAGAACTCTTGCTCAGTTATCGGTGGCATTCCCTTACGAATCTTCTCGTTATTAACAACCTGCACGATACCATCAGCAATAGCATCCTTGATATTAGCACGATGATAAGACCACTGAGAGCCTTCCTCTTTAGCATCTTGCACAAAGTGATAAAACTGACCACGACCACGGTGAGTAGATATAACTTGTAACCTATCACCATACATAATAGCAGGTGCGGCTATATCATAAAGCTGTTCAGCATTAGGATTCAAGGCATATTCGTCAAGCCCGATCTTACCACCAAAACCTGCAACTGCATCAGGGTTAGAACTAGCCATGATAAGCTGATGACCATTAGGATAAACAACTTCACCTGCTGTCACTGCCCTTGCAGAGATATAATCCTTCTCAACAAGGCAATTTACTACTCTAGTCCACAACATAAGGTACTTTTTACTAAACTGCTTGGCTAATTTCTCACTACGAGAGATCCAAATACCCACGTCTCCATCAAATTCTAATGCCTCAAGATTCCATTCAAAGCTAGATGCAAAAGTATAACCAGTACGCCTTGATTTCTCAACAATCTTCTGTCTTGACCTGTCTTGTATCCATCTTTTCTGAAATGGTCGCCAATAACCGCCCAAAACCATGTTTTCGCACTTTTTAGTCTGAAATTCACGCAAACCAAAGACCGCACACATCCTTTTGACAGCAGAACGGCAAATATGAGTGTCATCTACCCTGCTAATTCTGTAAGATGGGTTCTCTAATACACGATTCATCATTTCAACAGCCTGTATCTTGGTGGCTATAGCCTTGCCCGTAGCATTCCTGTTCGTAACAAAAACTGCTAGACAATCATTGATACTCTCGTCA
>JABSRR010000136.1 GCA_013215025.1 Pseudomonadales bacterium | reverse complement strand
TAACAACTTTAGATAGCTCATGATGCTCAATTAATAACTCTGGTAAATATAATGATTGAATCATATTAGCTTTATTAAAGCACTGAGGGTCATAATTAGTATTTTTTCCAAAAAGCTTTTCTATCATCTCATTGTTAAGGTCATTATTTAAGGGTGATATAAGAAGAAAATACTCCTCTAGTTTTTGTCGCTTTATTGATTCAAGTTCTTTTTTTCTCCATGTATCATGTTCTATTGCTGTTTTGATCGACTCCGATGTTTCAGTGGTTATAGCCACCTGCTTTTCAATGGTTTGAAGGCTTGATTCAATTGCTAAATATTTCCCTTTTTCTTTGCCTGCACTTGTATGGTCTAATTTCCATTCTTATGACTTATCCATTATAGATTTTTATAGTAAGTTGAAGCCCGTAACTAGCTGTAACTAGTTTACCGGAGTGGTATCTCGATGCTGCACAGGTTGAATAAACCGTTAACAAGCCTGAGACCTACTCCGACCCGATGATTTAACTCGAACAGTCGAATGAGCTTCAAGCTCGAATTTAGCAAGGAAGAGGTGCTATGACAAATAAAATAGAGAAATTCGGTATTAATATTGGCATCGATGTGGGTAAGTTCCAATTGGATATTTATCTACTTGAACGAGATCTTCACTTTACCGTCAACAATGATGATAAGGGTATTCGAGATGCGCTCAATCGCATCAAACGGTATTCAGTCGAACGTATTGTTCTGGAAGCTACAGGCCGTTATGAATTGGAATTCGTTACAGCCGCTTTCGATCAAGGTTTGCCGGTTTGTATTGTTAAACCTTTAGCCGTCAGACAGTTTGCACGTGCCTCAGATCAGTTGGCTAAAACCGACAAGATTGATGCNAGAATCATTGCNCAATTTGGTCAGATGATGAAACCACGTTTTAGTCTGCGGCAAAGTAAAAATCAGCGTCTTATCAANGACTTGGTTGTACGTCGTCGGCAATTAATTAACANGCGAACGATGGANCTTAACCGCCAGAAAATCATGGGAAGCACGATTGAACGCTCGTGCAATCGACTCATTAAAGCCATCAACAAAGATATACAGTGGACTCAGACCAAGCTTTCAAAAGCGGTTGAAGAGGAGTCAGCCTGGGCTGAACGCAGAGCGTTGTTATCAACCGTGCCAGGCGTTGGTGACACACTCATTTACACATTACTGAGCGATATGCCAGAGCTAGGCACATTAAACAATAAAGAGATTGCAGCGCTTGCTGGTTTAGCACCGATTAACCGCGATAGCGGCAAACTCAAAGGAAAGCGTCGTATACAAGGTGGCAGAGCTCAAGTACGTACCACGCTCTATATGGCGACAATGAGCGCCATACAATGCAACCCGATCATTAGTGGTTTTTATCATCACTTAGTTGCCCAAGGTAAACACAAAAAAGTGGCACTTACGGCGGCTATGAGAAAGTTTATAACCATCTTAAATGCCATGGTTAGAGACAACGCAGTATGGGCATATTAACTATGAAATGATTTATTTTTAGCTAGGGGTTGAACCACAGTCGCTGTTATTTGTGAACATTTAAGCGCCTAACAGTGGAAGTTTTTTGAGCTTATGATATTGCAGTGCCATTGATATACAGCCTTTAAGTTCAGCTAATGGTATTGGCTTTGAAAGCGGAATAGCTATTTCTCTATTCCCAACATATTGCAGTGAGGAGCCATATATTTCTTTGTATGTTTCTATAAGCAATGTTTTATAATTGACGAATACTGATACTTTATCAGGGTGCTTTGGCTTCCAATCTATTCGAATGGGACTCCCAATCTTTGATGAATAACTCGGCTCTCCCCATTTAAGCTGTTCGGTAATGTCACCCAAATTTTCTTCTGCCGCGATATTAAAAATAAGCTTTCTGATGTCTTCTAGCTTCTCGCGGGCATCGTATGGATAAGACGCAAATTTATTTTGTATTTCTTTATCCACTAGGCTGTCCTTAGGTCTTTGCACATAACGGCGCCAACCACACTTGCATGTAGTTGTGCTGCAACTTGTTAAATTACTCTAGCTATACCACGG
>JABSRR010000135.1 GCA_013215025.1 Pseudomonadales bacterium | reverse complement strand
GATGATCAGCCACATAATTTTATTTTGCAGTTTTTGATTAGCTGGGGCCTTTTTGCATCAATTTGCATTCTTTCGCTATTACTCATATTCGCCGGTACCGTCCTCAAACAGCTGCCAAACAAAATCGCTAGCGAAGATATTGATTGGCTAATCGCTGCAGCTTTGCTTGGTTTTTTAACAATCACTGGACTATTTTCTGGCACTTACTTTAAAATTCAGCCTTTTACTATACTCACACTAGCTTTCGGTGTTTTATTAGCAGATATGCTAAATTTGCGGGCAAGGATCAAGCTCTAAACGCTTATACCAACCTCAACATGAGCAAATTATGCAAAAGCTTTGGTTCTCACTGCGCTATTTGTGCTGCCGCGTCTTTCTTATGCCCTGGCTGCGGCCAGCCGCCATTCCCAAACATCACTGGGAGCTTCTATCAGAGGAACCCGACACGCCTAAACTGCTGGTTTTGGAAAAAGAACACGCTGCCGATCGGCTTTGCTTAGAAAAACTGCTGGCTCAACATGCAATAAGCAATCGGCAGATACGCATCGTATCTGTCCCCAAAAAACGCAANAGCAAACGCTGCAAACAACTTCTGCAGCTCATCAGCGAATATCAACACTGCTATGCTGCATCGGTCTTCTGGACGCGCCGCCGCGAGTCCAGTCACAGCATCTGGGGCAGCTACTTTCAAGACTCCTATACACCAGCTGGTTTTTTACGCCGCATTCCAACACTATTTTTTCAAGCTCGCCAAGTCAGTGCTTTCATTGGTCCTGTCGGTAAACTTGCCAGTAATGAGGCAGAAAGCCTTTGCACCGAACTTAGCGCAATATATGCCAGTCAACGAGAGGCAGTTACCGGGCCCGATTTCTCCCATCGACGAACGATTATTCATGAGGTACTGCAAGATGATGGCGTCAAACAATGCATAAGCCAGCTCAACCAAGCAGGTACAATGCAGACCAAGCGGGCGGAAAAAAAAGCTCGTCAGTATTTCAAAGAAATTGCCGCTGACTATTCGTTTACTACCGTCAGGTTTTTTGATGGCTTGCTGACGTATTTGTGGCAAAAAATCTACAGTGGCGTGTCACTGCAAGGCTTTGAACAAGTCAGCAATATCGCACAAAGCCATCAACTGGTTTACGTGCCCTGCCACCGAAGCCATATTGATTATATGTTATTGAGCTACTCAATTTATAAGCATGGACTCATGCCACCGCATATTGCCGCCGGCATCAATTTAAACCTACCGATTATTGGACGATTACTTCGAGGTGGTGGTGCATTTTTTATTCGTCGTCAATTTAAAGGTCAGCTGCTCTATCGTGCAGTGTTTGAGGCCTACTTACAAGCCATGCTTCGATCAGGTATGCCAATAGAATATTTTATCGAGGGCGGACGCTCGCGCACCGGCTTGTTACTGCCACCTAAGGCAGGCTTGCTAGCTATGACGGTAAAATCTGCGATGCGATTAACACAAGAGCAAAAGCAAACAAAACCGATCGCTTTTGTACCCGTTTATATTGGCTATGAAAAGCTGATTGAAAGTCATAGTTATATTAATGAACTCTATGGCAATAAAAAACAAAGTGAAAGCATAAAGGGCTTGGTCGCCGCAAGAAAACATTTAAGCCTTAATTACGGCAAGGTGTTTGTCAATATCGCAAAACCTATTATGTTAGAGCCCTTGTTAGAGCCATTAATAAACCCCGAACTAGAGCAAACTACTGAAACACACATTCAGCCTGATCAACAACAGAGAGAAGTTGTCAATATCGTCAATCGGCTCAGC
>JABSRR010000134.1 GCA_013215025.1 Pseudomonadales bacterium | reverse complement strand
CGCGCTATCACCGCTCGGCAGTATTCGTTTGGGCGGCCCGTCTGCCAAACCCGACTACAGCTATACCGCTTGGTTTGCGATGCTATTTTCGGCCGGTATGGGGATTGGCTTAATGTTTTGGAGCGTTGCTGAACCGTTGGCCTATGTCACCGGCTGGGCATTTACCCCGCTGGGTGTCGAGGCTAATAGTGAACAAGCGTATCGCCTTGCAATGGCGGCAACCCTCTTTCACTGGACCATTCACCCCTGGGCCATTTATGCCGTAGTCGGTCTTTCGCTGGCATTTTTCTATTACAGCAAGCAATTACCATTGACCATACGCTCTACCTTTTATCCTATTTTTTCAGAACGTATTTGGGGCTGGCCAGGGCATATCATCGATACCTTGGCAGTGATTGCCACTATATTTGGTCTTGCCACCTCGCTTGGACTTGGCGCGCAACAGGCAGCTTCAGGCATGCATGTAGTGTTTGGTTTTGACAACTCAACCTTATTACAACTATTGATTATTGGCCTAGTAACCGCAGCGGCTATCGTCTCAGTCGTTCGCGGCCTAGACGGCGGGGTAAAAGTATTATCTCAGCTGAATATTGCCATTGCCTGTTTGCTACTGCTGTTTGTCTTGCTGCTTGGGGAGACCGGCACACTGCTTGTCGGCATTGGTGACAACCTCATCGCTTATTTTGACTATGTACTGCCGTTGAGTGCCGCAACAGATCGAACAGACCAAGCGTGGCAGCATAGCTGGACCGTATTTTATTTAGCCTGGTGGATTTCTTGGTCACCTTTTGTCGGCATGTTTATCGCACGCATCTCGAAAGGTCGCACGGTAAGAGCCTTTATTTTTTCGGTGCTGATTGTGCCTAGCTTGGTTACCTTGGTGTGGATGACGGTGTTCGGCGAGAGCGCGTTATTGCAATACAAGCAACAGCTCGGTGGTTTGAGCGAAGGTGTTGGCGATGTATCGCTGGCGATGTTTGCCCTGCTTGCCGAACTACCTTGGGCCGGCATTACTTCGCTGGTCGCTATTATATTGGTACTGGCCTTTTTTATTACCAGCTCTGACTCTGGCTCATTAGTGATTGACAGCATTACCGCCGGCGGCAAGATTGACTCGCCGGTCAGCCAACGGGTGTTCTGGGCGCTGGCTGAGGGCGCAGTCGCCATTGTACTATTGTTAGGCGGCGGCAGTGAGGCCTTATCAGCACTGCAGGCAGGCACGGTATCAGCTGGCCTACCCTTCACATTTGTACTGATACTGATGTGTCTAGCACTGACCAAAGCGCTGTTTAATGAGCACCGGCAGCAACATGGCCTACCGCCGATACTGCCGCCAGACGGGCCGGATCATAGCCAACAAGGTGATAAATGAATGATTTTTGAGCGCTTAATGCATATCAGCTAACGCGATTTATGCATTAGGCGCTGTTTCTCACGATTCCAATCCCGCTCTTTTTCAACCGCACGCTTATCATGACTGGCTTTGCCGCGCGCTAGCGCAACCTCGCATTTAATAAGGTGTTTTTTCCAATACAGCTGCGTACACACACAGGTATAGCCTTTGGCATCAACTGCGCGCATCAATTTTTGCAATTCACGCCGATGTAATAGCAGCTTTCTAGGCCGCATCGGCTCCGTCACAAAATGCGTCGATGCAGTGGCCAGTGGCGTAATCATCGCGTTATGCAAAAACGCCTCGCCATCTTTAAACCAAACAAAGCTGTCGACCAGCTGAACTTTGGCTTCGCGCAGCGATTTGACTTCCCAGCCCGTCAGTGAGATGCCCGCTTCAAATTTATCTTCAAAAAAATAATCGTGTCGTGCTTTACGATTCTGCACGATGATATTGGAGGGTGTTTTCGGTTTCTTCTTAGCCATCCCGCTATTATATGTAAAAGCTAGCTCTTGTGTAATCAAAGTTAAACA
>JABSRR010000133.1 GCA_013215025.1 Pseudomonadales bacterium | reverse complement strand
GGGCTCAGTGTGGTGTTGGTGGAGCGCGGTATTTTTATCGCCTACACGCTTGTTAATATGATCTGCGCCGTATTGGGGTATCTCTGGTTTATGCGCACATCGACCGCAGTTTGTCGTGCGCGCGGGCAATGCTAAGCATGGCTCTGAAAAATCGCGCGCCAGCTCACGCTTAAAGCATTTCATACTAAAAATTTTTCACATCACTCAGAAATGTTCTTTCGCAATCTGCAATCTGCACTATAGTTATTAACCTCTACTCCCCCTGGTAGAGCAGGCCATCCAGGCCGTTTTATTGACTTGGGGGCAATTGCCCCCAATTTTTTCTAGCGCTCGCTGATGTTGTTGATTTTCACACTGTTGTTTTCCTTTACCCCATTCTCTCATCGTTTCATGATCTCATTCATGCATCGCATAAGCTGTTAAAGGTTTTCCATGCGTATCGGATAGGATATGTCGTGGATTGCTAAAGCCTTTTTATTTTTCCAGCAAATCATGCTGTATATCTATGCTGAAGGCGGTAAGCTTTCNGCTTTAAGGAGAGAATATGCGTTACTTCGAAGATATTGTGCTGAACCAGCCGAAACAGTCACGACAAGTTGTGCTCGACAAAGCCGACACTATAAGCTTTGCTAAAGCATGGGACCCACAACCGTTCCATATTGACGAACAAGCAGCTGAGGATTGGCCCTTAGGTTTAACGGCATCGGGCTTACATACCGTGGCGATTGCGATTAAGCTGGCTAATGAAATCTCGAAAGCCCATGAGCCTTCAGCGGTAGTGGCTGGTCTCGGTTGGGACAATATACGTTTTCCGGTGCCGGTAAAGCCTGGCGATACCGTCAGCTGTACCACCCAAGTGATTAATAAACGTGAGTCACAATCAAAGCCTGACTTGGGTATTACCACCTCGCTGATTGAGTTGTTTAATCAGCGCGATGAAAAAGTGCTGTCCTTGACCACATCAACCATGCTGATGAAAAAAACTGCTCTACCGACTTGAATTTTTTCCATCTGCCGCCATCTAATAAGTGTGAGGGGATGTTTTATCACTCACACAGTTGACGCGCCAACTAAATTCAATCTTATTCACTTCATGGCTTCGGCATGAGGTAACAGCTTTGCTTTTAGGAGGCAATTATGGCTACAGCATTATCTTTATCACCCTTATTTCGTCAAAGTGTCGGTTTTGATCGTTTTAACGACTTATTCGATGCACTGGCAGAGCAAGAGCCCCGCAATAATTTTCCACCCTACGATATTGTTAAAACCGGTGAAAATAACTACCAAATCGTGATGGCGATTGCGGGTTATCGCGAGCAAGATCTGACTATCAGCGTTGAAAAAGACACGCTAAAAGTGGCGGCTACGCAGGCGGCGCAAGATGATGAATCGCGCCAGTATATTCATCGCGGCATCGCCCGGCGCAATTTTGAACGCAGCTTTCGATTGGCAGATCATATGCAGGTCGAGAAAGCCGACTTGGCAAATGGCGTGCTTACCATCGAGCTCTATCGTGAGGTGCCAGAAGCGCAACAACGTCGTACGATCGCAGTGAATCAATCAGTGAATTAAGAGCTCACTTCGCGTATCTGATCAGGAGGCCTAGGCCTCCTTTTTTTTGCTCTCAAACCTGCTTTCGCATGCTTGCGCCTTATAATCGCTAATCGATGCCGTATAGCATTTGATGCTGGCATAGTTCATGCCTTATTATTAACAGCTGCTACACTAAAAAAGACTATCTGGGCCGTGCGCTATGAGCAATGCAAGCAATTTACGTGTATATCTAATTATTGACGGCGAGCTGTGGGCGTTAACGCTTGATGGCTTGATTGTGCGTGTCAATGATGCCGACAATAT
>JABSRR010000132.1 GCA_013215025.1 Pseudomonadales bacterium | reverse complement strand
GCCATTCAGGCCAGCCTGATCTCGGCATCAGCCGCCAGCGACAAAACGCAAGTAAAACCTACGTTCAAGCCAAAACCAAAACCCAAGCCAAAGCCAAAGCCAAAGCCCACAACGAAACCAAAAGCAAAGCCGAAACCTCAACCAAATCCCAAACCATCAACAAAGCCCGCTCTTAAAGAAAAAGCTGAGCCTAAACCTCAAGCTGTGCCCAGCAGCATTGTCGACGATGAGCTAGAGCAAGAGCTGCTGGATGAGCTGGCTTCATTTGAATCCGCGATTGCCGCGGCACAAGCTGCCGAAGATCAGGCTACCGCCATGAGCTATATGGGCTTAATCCAGCAGTCGGTAGAAGTGAACTGGTCGCGACCACCAAGCGCCAGGAACGGCATGCAGGCACTGCTGCAAATTGAGCTGATTCCTGATGGCACCATTGTGAATGTCAATATTATCAGCTCCAGTGGCAATCAAGCCTTTGATCGATCTGCGGTGACGGCGGTGAATAAGAGCGAACGCTTTCCCGAGCTGGCGGAGCTTGAACCGCGCATTTTTGAACGCTACTATCGACAGTTTAAGCTGCTGTTTAAGCCTGAGGATTTACGATTATGAGCAAACGCCACGCATTAATATCTTTATACTGCAGCCTGATTTTCTGCTTATTGAGCGCCAGCGCAACTCAGGCCGAAATCATTATTGAAATCACGCAAGGCGTCGACAACCCCACACCCGTAGCGGTTAGCCCATTTGTATGGCAGGGCCAGAACACTCTGCCAGAAGATGTCGCATCCATCATCGAGAACGACTTTCGCTTTTCCGGCTTGTTCAGCTTATTGTCACGTGACCTGATGTTGAGCTTTCCAGCTAACCCCGAACAAGTGTTTTACCGCGACTGGCGGGCACTCAGTCAGGAATATTTAATCAGCGGCGAAATTTTACCCCTAGATAACGACCGCATTGAAATCCGCTGCTATTTATTCGACATCAATCGCCAAGAAGTGGTGCTAGAAAAAATTCTAGAAGGCCCCGTCTCAGCCCTGCGGGATATGGCGCATAAGTTGGCCGACGCCAGTTTTCAGCAGCTAACCAATATTACCGGCGCCTTCTCCAGCAAAATTGTATATGTGAGCGGCGAGGTATTGGGCAACGGCAAGTATAACTATAAGCTCTGGTATGCCGACTTTGACGGCGCAAGAGCTAAATTAATTTTAAACTCGCCAGAGCCGATTTTATCGCCCAGCTGGTCCCCAGACGGCAAGCAAATAGCCTATGTGTCGTTTGAAAACCGACGCCCTAGCATATTTATTCATACCTTAAGTACAGGCGAGCGCAAGGCCGTCACTAATTTTCGCGGCATGAACTCTAGCCCAGCATTTTCGCCCGACGGTGAAAAGCTTGCCTTTGTGCTGTCTAAAGATGGGTCGCCAGACATTTTTATTATGCAGCTTAGCACCGGTGAAATCTCTAAACTCGCGGCCAACAGTTTTGGTATTGATACCGAACCCAGCTGGATGCCCGATAGCCAATCCCTGGTATTCACCTCTAATCGCGGTGGTAAACCNCAAGTTTACTTAGCTAAGCTTGGCGANCCTGCCGCCAGGCGTCTGACCTTTGATGGCGATTACAATGCGCGCGCGCAAGTCATGCCTGACGGCAGCGGCTTGATTTTAGTTAACCGTAAAAATGGCCGTTTTCGCATTGCACGCTACGACTTCAAGCGAGCGCGCAGCTATATTCTCAGCGATACGCGTCTCGATGAATCACCCACCGTTTCAGCCAACGGCGCGATGGTGATGTATGCATCAAAGGTAAAAAATCGCGGGGTATTAGCCTTGGTGTCTGTGGATGGCGCGGTTAAAAGTTTATTACCTTCGCGCACCTTACAGGATATTCGCGAGCCAGCCTGGTCACCAATTTTTTAGTTGACGTAAAATTGCACAAAGTAGATCCATTTTTTTATTAAAAAATCTTTTTTTAGTGCATTTCTGTAACATTTAGGCTTATATAATATAAATATTCAGGCATAATGCTTGCTTTAGTTATGACAAACGCAGAATGTTGCGCTATCATAATTCTGAAATTTAACAGAGTTTCAATAAACTATTTTTTTATTATTAAAAGGATATTAGCGATGAAATTAAAAAAATTACCCCTGCTATCTAGCATACTTTTAGCCAGCTTCTTAGTGGCTTGTGGTTCAAGCGACACCATGGAAGACAGCGGTGAACCTGAAAAGGTTTATGGCAAGCAAACTCACAACCCACATGAGCACACGCACAAGAAAAAAGAAATTGTTGCTGAGCCTGTGGTTGAAGAAGTGAAAGAAGACCCTATGGCTGCGTTTATGACCATGGCTCGTACTTACTACTTCGATTTTGATAGCGA
The DNA here is from genome assembly GCA_013215025.1 of Pseudomonadales bacterium. Classification (NCBI taxonomy): domain Bacteria; kingdom Pseudomonadati; phylum Pseudomonadota; class Gammaproteobacteria; order Pseudomonadales; species Pseudomonadales bacterium. The sequence goes on along the minus strand of JABSRR010000132.1, from coordinate 840 downwards.
TCAATTAAATAATGAATCGCAGCAAATTTTAAACATCGTCGCTGATTATATGAAAGACAGCGATGCTACTTTCAAGCTAAACGGTCATGCTGATGAGCGTGGTACTCGTGAGTACAACTTAGCGCTGTCTGAGCGTCGTGCTAAAACCGTACAAGACTACCTAACTGTTCAAGGTGTCGATGCTTCTATGCTTGAAGTTATTGGCTACGGTGAAGAAAAGCCAGCTAACGGTGCTAGCACTGAAGAAGCTTGGGCTGAAAACCGCCGTGTTGAACTTGAGATGATTGCACCTGAAGCACCAGCAGCTGAGCCAGCAGCTGAAAAGGTTTATGGTAAGCAAACTCATAACCCACATGAGCATTCTCACAAAAAAGCTGAGTAATCTCATTTGATTGAGTGTCTTTTATGACATTAGTAAGAAACTTTAAAGCGAGCATCATGCTCGCTTTTTCTTGTCTAGCCGTTATCGATTGTTGGGCGCAAGCTGAAGTAAGCAGCTCGCAATCTTTAGCCGATATCGCCCGGCAAAAGTCAGAGCAGCAGGCCGCGAAAGACCAGTCGCGCGCTAATGCGCAGCTGTTTTATCAGCTACAGATGCTGCAAGACGAAATGATGCGCATGCGTGGTCAACTTGAAGAGCAAGAGCATGCTATCAATCAATTAAAACAGCAGCGACTTGATGATTATCTGAGCTTTGATCAACGTCTCACTGCGCTCAGCGATCAAGCCAGCACTGGCAGCAATAGCGACGCTGCGCCAAGCCCATCCGCGACATTGCCAGCTAGCACCGCTACTGTGGCTGCAAGCAACAGCAACGAGCAAGACGACTATAAAGCTGCC
>JABSRR010000131.1 GCA_013215025.1 Pseudomonadales bacterium | reverse complement strand
GATGATGAATTAACGCTTTGTCGTGCTGCAGCAAAACTGATCAGTCACGGTGTGCCCATGCAGTTATCACACTTTTATCAAGGCTCTATTTTTAGCAAGCTTGTAGAGCAACAATAAGAAGAAATGTAATGGAAGATATTGCAATTATAAGTATTTCGTCGCTTTTTCCCGGTGCTCATACACCAGATGCGCTTTGGCAGAAATTACTCGAAAAACAAGATTGCCGTAGCGAAGCTACAAAAGCGCAGATGGGTGTAGAACCTTCGCGTTTTTATGGTAAGAAAGGCGATGATGATAAGTATTACTGCATGAATGGCGGTTACATCAATGATTTCCATTTTAACCCGCAGGGTTACTTGCTTGATGCTGATTATCTTGCTGCGATGGATGATTTGCACCAATGGGTTTTGCACACCGGCAAGCAAGTGATTGACCAAGCCGGCTATTGGGGCAGTGATATATTGTCACGAACTGGCGTGATCATGGGTAATTTATCCTTCCCGACCAAGAAATCTAACCATTTATTTTTGCCGCTATACCATCAGGTGGTGAATGATAGTTTGCAACAAGGCTTAGGTGAAAATTTTCAGCTGTCGCATTTTACCGATAGTCAAACCGTGCATGCCGATAATGGTTTAATTGCCGGTTACCCCGTTTCATTGCTGGCAAAAGCTTGCGGTTTAGGCGCATCACACTTTGCACTCGATGCCGCTTGTGCGTCAAGCTGCTATGCCTTGAAGCTGGCTTCAGATTATTTACAGACGGGTAAAGCCGATATGATGTTGGCTGGTGCCGTCTCTGCTTCCGATCCTATGTTCGTGAATATGGGCTTTTCGATTTTCCAGGCCTATCCCGGTAATAATATCTCAGCACCGTTAGATACTCGGTCGGAAGGTCTGTTTGCCGGCGAGGGTGCTGGCATGATGTTATTAAAGCGTCATAGCGATGCGGTTCGTGATGGCGATACTATTCAGGCCATTATAAAAGGTGCAGCTTTATCCAATGATGGGAAGGGTGAGTTTGTTCTAAGCCCGAATACCAAAGGTCAGGTGTTGGTGTATGAGCGTGCTTATGACGATGGCGAAATAAACCCTGATGAAGTTTCTTATGTCGAGTGCCATGCAACGGGTACGCCGAAAGGTGATCGTGTTGAGCTTGGCTCCATGGAAAGCTTTTTCTCGCGTACTAATAGCAAGCCCTTAGTTGGCAGTGTTAAGTCTAACCTCGGTCATTTACTGACGGCTGCGGGTATGCCCGGTGTGACCAAGGCGATCTATAGCCTTAAAGAAAAAACCGTGCCGGCCACAATTAATATTGAGCAAGCCAATAGTTCAAAAACAGGCTATTTTTCAGCTAATGAAATTGTTCAGGAAACCACCGCCTTACCACGTAAACAAACCGATAAAGCCAAAGCGGCAGTGAGTGTATTCGGTTTTGGTGGCGCCAATGCGCATGTGATTTTAGAAGAGCCGCACACGCAATTACGTCGAAAAACATCAACCGTGAAAGCCAAACAGCCTTTAGCTATTATTGGTATGGATGCACATTTTGGTACAGCTGATAATCTCAATCGCATCGCTAAATGTTTGCAAACAAAAAGCCATGCGTTTTCGCCATTACCCACCTCACGTTGTAAGGCTTTGGAACAAAATCCTACTTTATCGAGATTATTGGGTATCTCTAGCCAAACTCAGGCCGCGTTTATTGACGATTTTGAAATTGATTTTTTACGTTACAAAATTCCGCCAAATGAAAAAGACTGCTTAATTCCACAGCAGTTATTGATGATGCAAAACGCCGATAGTGCAGCTAAAGATGCAGGCTTAAAAGAGGGTGCAAATGTTGCTGTATTAGTCGCCATGGGCGTGGAGTTAGAGTTACATCAATATCGCGGGCGGGTAAATCTTGCCTCGCAAATTGAAGATAGTTTAGACGCACAGGGCATTGCTTTATCGCAAGATGAAAAACAAAGTTTAATTACTATCAGTAAGGATGCCGTCGCATCAGCTGCCCAGCTAAACCAATATACCAGCTTTATTGGGAATATTATGGCTTCGCGAATCTCGGCATTGTGGGATTTTTCAGGGCCAGCCTTTACCGTATCAGCAGAAGAAAATTCAGTCTATCGCTGTGTTGAGCTGGCTGAAACTTTATTTCAAACTTCAGATGTTGAAGCCGTGATTGTTGCTGCGGTTGATTTAGCGGGCTCGATTGAGAACATATCCTTAAGGCAGAATACAGCGCCACATTTTACCCGTTTAGCCTCAAGCTATAGCGAAGATATTTTGCAGCAGGACGGCTTTATTCCAGCGGATATGGCCGGTAGTTTTGTTTTAAAACCTGTTAGCCAGCTGACTGCGGAAGACTCTAAACGCCAGTATGCACAGATTGATGCGATTAGCTTTAGTCAAGACTTTTCGGCTGAGGGCTTGGCGCAATGCTTACAAGCAGCGGCAGGTGATAAGCTGGCTAGCCTTGAGTTGATTGAGGCACATGCGTCGGGTTTTGCTAAAGAAATGGCGATTGAGAAAGTTGCGCTGCCCAAGATTCAGGCAAAAACACAAGCTGCCAACATTGATTCCAGTAAGCGTGTATTTGGCCATGGTTTTGCCGCATCGGGAATGGCATCAATTATCGCACACGCGATCCATCAAAATCATTTTGCTCGTGCTAGCCTGATCTCAGGTCTTGGCCGTGACCAAAGCTGTGCCGCTTTATGCATAAGCTCACCGGGCAATAAGCGTGCATTAGGGTATCAAATCGATCCAAATACTAAAGCGAAGCCGCAATTATTAAAATCTGTAAAACTTGGCGGCGCATCTATTGCGGCAAGTCTGGCACAGTCTATCGCAAGCTTAGATGCGAACACACGTGATGCGATAATAGCGAAGATTGCTGGAGCGAAAAATACAAATTCGCAAGCCTTGGATATGAG
>JABSRR010000130.1 GCA_013215025.1 Pseudomonadales bacterium | reverse complement strand
TCCACACAGCTTTTAAATAACTGATTCAGTCTGAAAATGAAGCGGCTATTTATTGAAACTTAGTTAAGCAAGCGCTCAGCTATAAACGCTTTTGTCTGACTAACTGCAATACCTTGATTATTGCTGTCTGCACGCGCCTGATACTCAATTTCGCCCTGCTTTAAACTTCTGTCGCCAATGGTGAAGCGATGCGGAATACCCATCAGCTCCATGTCGGCAAATTTCACCCCAGGGCGTTCATCGCGATCATCGAGCAGCACTTCAATGCCTTGCTCGATTAGCTCGGCGTAAAGATCTTCGGCGGCCTGTTTGACGGCGTCTGATTTATGCATATTCAGCGGCACGATCGCAACCTGAAAAGGTGCTAAGGCTGCAGGCCAAATAATGCCTTTCTCATCATGATTTTGTTCAATCGCGGCAGCAACCACACGCGATACACCAATGCCATAGCAGCCCATTAGCATGGTGTGTGCTTTGCCTTGCTCGTTTAGCACGGTGGCTTTCATGGCCTCTGAATATTTTGTGCCGAGTTGAAAAATATGCCCGACTTCAATGCCGCGTTTAATCGCTATGTCGCCCTGACCGCAGGGGCTTGGATCACCCTCAACGACATTGCGAATATCAACAACCTCGCCAAGCGCTGCATCACGTTGCCAGTTAAAGCCAGTCAGATGAAAGCCATCTTGATTAGCGCCGCAGGTTGCATCGCTAACAGCTGCCGCGCTGCGATCAACATAAACCTTGATGCCGCGCTCTGCCAAGCCCTGCGGACCTATAGAGCCAGGCTTGCAGCCAATCGCCTCGGTGACGGCATCTTCGCTGGCGAGCTGCATCGGCGCTCTAACGCCGTCGAGTTTTTCAACTTTGATGTCATTCACGGTATGGTCGCCACGCAATACGAGGGCAATTAAGCCGTCATCGTCGGCGTCGATAATCAGCGTTTTTAAGGTTTGCGCAGCGTTAATATTTAATAGCGTACAAACTTCATCAATACTGTGTGTGTTAGGGGTGGCAACATTGCTTAGCGACTGGCTAGGTTCGCTGCGCGGTGCCGCAGGTGCCAGAGCTTCAGCCATTTCAACATTGGCAGCATAATCACTCACTGTGGAAAACGCGATATCGTCTTCACCTGAGTCGGCTAATACATGAAATTCATGCGAAGCGCTGCCGCCAATGCTGCCGGTGTCGGCCTCAACCGCGCGAAAATTAAGGCCTAGGCGACTGAAGATATTGCTATAGGTTTGGTGCATTACCTCATAGGTGGATTGCAAACAGTCAGATGTTGCATGAAACGAATAGGCGTCTTTCATGGTGAATTCACGCCCGCGCATCAGGCCGAAGCGCGGTCTAACTTCATCACGGAACTTGGTTTGAATTTGATAAAAATTCATCGGCAATTGTTTATACGAGCTGAGCTCGTGACGCATCAGGTCGGTAATGACTTCTTCGTGTGTCGGGCCTAGGCAAAAATCGCGCTGGTGGCGGTCTTGAATCCGCAGCAGCTCAGGGCCATATTGCTCCCAGCGGCCAGATTCTTGCCAGAGATCGGCTGGCTGTACAACCGGCATCAACACTTCTTGCGCGCCGGATTTATTCATCTCGTCGCGCACCACAGCTTCGCATTTTTGCAGCACTTTCAAACCTAGCGGCAGCCAGCTATATAAGCCCGACGCTAATTTGCGAATAAAGCCAGCCCGTAATAACAGCTGATGGCTAATAACTTCGGCATCGGCGGGTGTTTCTTTCAGGGTGGCAATTAAAACTTGGCTGGTACGCATAATATTCGTTGAATCGTTGTAAAAAGTGGATGAATGGCTTGTGCCATCTTGGCTAAATCGGTAAATTTTAATCCCCTAAGGACAATTGGTACAGAGGTTTCTATGTTCAAGCTGGATGAACAGCTACAAAACGACACAGTAAAGATTGCGTCGTTTGCATTATGTGAGGTGTTGCTGGCGAAAGATGCCAATTACCCATGGCTAATTTTAGTGCCGCGGCGTGAAAATTTGGCCGAGCTGCATCAGCTGGAAGCTGACGACCTGGCGATGTTTTGGGAGGAGTCGGCTTTTGTAAGTAAACACTTGGAAGTGCATTTTCAGGCGCATAAATTGAATGTGGCAGCACTGGGTAACGTGGTGTCGCAGCTGCATGTGCATCATATTGTGCGCTACCACACCGACCCAGCCTGGCCAAAGCCGATATGGGGTGTTTTACCCAGCAAGCCTTACAGCGATGATGAATTAGAGGTTACGGTAAATAGTCTGCGAGCCTTGTTGGCTGCCAAAGCCCAATTAGATGAGCTTTAGTTTAGATGAGCTCTAGTTCAAATGAGTTCTATTTTGGGTAAGTTCTCTTTAGATAAGTGCTAGTCTGGCTTGCTAATGATGAGCGCGGCGCCAACTTGTTGGTCATGGCTAGGCAGCAATATCCTCAATAAGATAAGTCACGGTTTAATTTTTTTGTGCAAGCCTCGGCAGTTGAAGGCATAATGGCCTAATATCATCCGCCCC
>JABSRR010000129.1 GCA_013215025.1 Pseudomonadales bacterium | reverse complement strand
TTGTGCCGAAATGTCATGATCTATTTACATGAAGACGCGCAACGCCATGCGCAGATGGTATTGCGCAGTGCCTTAGCCTCAGGTGGGCTATTATTGCTGAGTGCGGTCGATAATATGTTTGATCAAATGGGTATGATTCAGCATAATAACCTAGGCTGTGTTTATTATGAAAAGCGCTGAGCCGCATCTTGTTTTCGAGGTCAGCGACGCGCTATTTGCATTACCTCTTACCAGTCTCATTGAGGTTAGCGATCGCCTAACCGTTTCAGCTATGCCGTTTGCCCCTAAATTCATTGATGGATTGATTAATCATAATGGGCATATTATTCCACAGCTTAATGCTAAGGCTATGTTTGAGGCCTACCTAGAGGAGCAAGAGCTAACTGGAGCTTCTAGCAATAAAAAAAAGCATCCTAGTCTCATTATTTTTGACTATCATCATAGTCATTATGCGCTTGAGGTTGATCAAATTCTAGAAAGCCTTGCATTGACTGATGCTGAGATCCAACCGCTTGAACAGAAAGATGGCAACGACCAAGCGGTAACTCACTTTATTACTGCCAGGCAAAATTCTCAGCAAAAAATCCATCTATTCAATCTTGATTTTTTAGCCGATATTTTTCCCAAGCAGAATCTATCGGAGGCAAAAGCTGCAAGCGACTCCAAGCTTTTGTCAGTTCAAGATGAACAAGTCGAAGAGATTATTGAAACAGAGTTATTGCTTTTTAAGGTCGATGACCGACTTATGGCGATTAACTTAAATGATATGTTAGAGGTTGTAGACCTTGAAAATATACAGCCCATTCATCAATCCGATCACGATCTAAAATTATTACTTCGTGGTGCCGGATTGGTTCGCAACCATCCTATTCTGGTGGTTCGACTCAACAACATTCTTAACCTCAATGCTCAGCTTGAAGAAAAACAATCACAGAGCGTGATTATTTTGCACCATCCTGAGTATTACTGTGCAATAGAAGTCAGTCAGATACTTTCTATGGTCACCGTCAATCAAGCGCACATTATCTATGACCAACAAATACAGAAAGCCATGATCGATGTGGAGAGCTTTACTGATCTAACCGAGATATTATTAGAACAGGACGAGCAGATGATTGAACTATTTGATCGCAGCCGATTTTTTGCCAACCAACGCATCCAAGATATTGCTTATTTAATGCCTCAACAGCCAAGTGATGCGCTTGATGTGATTAAGTCCAAGCGGCTTCTCGCCTTCACTATCGAGCAAAATCAGTACGGCATTTTTATTGATCAAATAGAGCGAATATTTGCCAGAGCCGAGATTCAACCGCTGTTAAAAAATCAACAGTTCGTGGTAGGCAGTATTGACTTTAACGGCGCCATTATACCGGTGATCGACTTACAAAGTCAGCTGCTTGGCGAGGAGCGCTCAGATCAGTCGGCTTTTGAAGTGATCATTGTTGCTAGCGATAAGCAGCATTGGGGGCTAGCGCTGAATCGAACTGGAAAAATCGTCGCCATTGATGAAGCGGATATGCATGCCTTAGATAAACAAGCGCACCTTGATTCAGTATTTGATTATTATGCTAGTCACCACAATCAGCTGATCAATATTTTGAATATTGACGCCATCTGCCGGCTAAACCAAATATCATGACTGCAGTGCATTCCTATTTACAAGTGTTTTGCCAATCATACCCTATACTGATTGCATCAAGTTCGGTGCTTGAAATCCTAGCCACACGCCGATATCAAGAATGCATCGATTGGCACGGTCAAAGCCTGCAGGTCTTGCATTTAAGCAGCACACTGGGACTTTACGCAGAGGACAATATACCCACTGTAGAGCAACAATCACTGCTAGTGGTGGCTATCGAAAGTGACAGCGAGCAAAAAGCCATCGTACTAGCCGTGGATAGCATTAAGCAACTAAAACCAAGCTCTGCCTTTATTCAGCACCCCTTACCTGAGCTAGACAATAAGCTCAATCAATATTTTAGCGGGTTGTATATTGACAAAACTAATCAAAAATTTTGTTATGAAATAAAACTTTCGAGTTTGATCAATGGCTAGTTCAACATGACTATCAATGTGTTTATTGTCGATGACTCTGCAACCGCGCGTACAGCATTGTCGTTAATTTTAGAGGCCTCTGATGAAGTCAATGTACTTGGCTTTGCATCTAATCCTCGAATTGCGCTGAAGCGCATGGATAAGCTCTGGCCAGATGTCATCATTTCGGATTTAGAAATGCCTGAAATGAATGGCTTTGAGTTTTTACAATTTCTTAATCGTCATCACCCCACCCCATTTGTGGTATTTTCTAACTATACACAATCGTCAGCCGCGGCGTCGGTTGAAGCGCTTTCGCAAGGGGCTGTTGACATCATTAGCAAACCTAATTTCAGCCGCGACAATTTAGACGATACTCGCGAGGAGGTATTGAATGCCATCAAGGCAGCGGCTGACTTGGGTCGCAAGCTAAAACTAAAAAAAATACCGACACTTGAAGCAACACCCGACGCTAACGCTGAAACTGAGTTGAGCGATCAGTATAAAAAACGACATTTATCGATGCAGCTTGACTTAAATGTTAAGATCCCAAAAATCAAACGCCAACAATATGCCATGATCGCAATTGGCAGCTCAACTGGCGGCACTATCGTGATTGAAAAAATATTAAGGCAATTGCCGGCTAATTGTCCTGGCATTGTGATTGTGCAACATATGCCAGAGCGTTTCACCGCAGCCTATGCTAACCGCATCAACGCGCTATGCCAAATCAAGGTCAAAGAGGCTGAGCCTGGCGATCAAATTAAACCAGGGCTGGCATTAATTGCACCCGGCGGCAAACATATGCGGGTGGTTTGCAAAAAAGGCGTTTACAGCATAAGCCTGTTTGACGGTGACAGCGTTAATCGTCACAAGCCTTCGGTGGATGTATTATTTCATTCTATTGCTGAATTTGGCAAAGGTGATAGCTTGGGAATTTTATTGACGGGCATGGGCAAGGATGGCGCCAAAGGTTTGCTGGCAATGCATAAAAGCGGCGCTATGACTATTGCGCAAGCTGAGGAAGATTCTGCTATTTACGGCATGCCTAAGGCAGCAATGGCTATTGGCGCTGCAAACCATCAGCTCAATAGCAGTCAAATTGCCAAGTTGATGTCGACAATTAAACCGTTAACGCCATAAGTCTCAACCGCTACTGCGATCTTTACTCTCCACCGGCTTAGTCAGTGCGGTGACCATAGTCATAGCCATAGCATTAGCATTAGCCTTAATGTTAGCCTTGGTTTAAGCCGTTGATTAAGCCTTTATCAGTTAAGGCCCTAATCTTAGCTCACGCGCAGATACTACTAGCAGAATACTCGATAAAGCTAAGTCTATTTTGTCCTTCGGGCTGCCTGGCTGCCTGACTGCTTGACTTACAAATTGCCTGACAGGTCAACTGACTTAGCCGCTAAACTGTGCTAAGTAACTGCTCGGCGTTTGAGGTTTGCTGCAAGCGTACCTGTTTAAACAAGTACGCAGCTGATGAGTAATCGGTGAGCGCATCAGCGGCTAAAATCATCGCAGCCGCCGTCCAGGTTGGACGCTCATCAGGCCAGAGCAAACGTTCTTCAAATTGATAACCGGTCCAGTACGAGCCATCTTGAATACGCCATTGATGCAGCCAGTGATAAACCTCTTGCGCTTTTTCGGGCTCGCCTGCCGCCAGTAAGGCCATCACTAATTCACAAGATTCAGCAACCGTAACCCAGGGTTCATCTGATACACAACGACACCCCATACCCTCGACAACAAACTCGCGCCAGCGCACTTTCAAGCGCTCTTTGGCTTCAAACTGCGGTAATGCGCCGCTGAGTATAGGGTAGAACCAATCCATCGAGTAGCGCGCTTTCGACTCCCACGTGCGGTCAAATCGATCATTGCGAAAGCGAAGTGCCTTGCCTAATTTTGCACGTGCCTGCAGCCAGCTTGCCTGTTCATCAGCAACCACAAGCGAAAGATTATATGCACATTCGAGAGACTTATAAATTGAGCTACAGCCGGTAATTAAGGCATCACATTTAGCATTACCCTGACCATCAACCGCCCAATGAATATCACCATGCTCAGTTTGCAAGGCCAAACAAAAATTGATTGCCGCTTTTACCATTGGCCACATGCTTTGTGCGAATGATAGGTNTTCACTGATCACATAATGATGCCAAATNCCNGTCGCNACATAGGCCACAAAATTGGTTTCGCGACGCTCTTGATTATCGATCGCGTCACCACGATAAGCTGCCCACCAGCTGCCGTCTTGCAGCTGCGTTTGCTTGAGCCAAGCATAGGCTTTCTCTGCCGCAGCAAATTCATCACAAATACTTAACGCCATAGCCGCTTCAACATGATCCCATGGATCAGCGTGACCTCGATCAAACCAAGGGATCGCACCGCTTTCTAATTGCGTCGCCATAATGTAATCAACCGTTGGTTGAAAAAAACTGCGCGGAAATCCTTGGCTTAAATTTGGTGCTGCTAGGCCTTCATAGCCATCAACCTCAAATAAATCACCGGCGAGGTGAAGTATCTTTTGGCCTTGAGTGGTAATCAAAGACATAAACTAAGCCGCCTTTTTAAAATACATCACAACACTTTTACCCATGACAGGGTTGAGCATTTTCTCACTCATTCGTGTTAACGCTGGCTGTTTCATCATGTCCCAAACCAATAATTTATGGTAAGCCTGAATCATGCGGTTATTGTCTTTGTTATCCCAGTCCATGCATTGCATCCACCAGTATGGGCTATGCAGGGCATGCGCCCAATGCTTTTTATAACAACTAAAGCCTTGAGCTTCAATTTTACGGCGTAATTGACTGGCCAAAAAGATACGCAAATGACCACCCTCATTTTCATGATACGCATCGGAATAATGCCAACATATCCATTCTGGCCAAAATCTTGGCACTGAGGCACAAAATAAGCCTGAGGGCTTCAATACGCGCTGGATCTCAGCAAGTGCAGCTTCATAGTCAGGAATGTGCTCCAACACCTCAGAACAAATGACTTTATCAAAACTGTTGTCTGCAAAGGGCAGCTGTAATGCGCTGGCGCAGCTGAAATAGCACTGTTTTTCTTGTTTCGAATGATCGATAAAGGGCGCAATCTTCTCAACACTCGACTGCAGGTCNTNAAAACTTAGATCAACCCCAATCACGGTAATATCTTGCTCTAGATAGCTAGCAATAACGTGACGACCTTCACCACAGCCTAAATCAAGCACGCGGTCGCCCGCCTGCAATTGAAAATGTTTATAATCAACGGTCTGCATACGCCGTCATCACCTTTTTATAAAAATCTACAAACTTATCGGCACTTTTATGCCAACAAAAATTGTCTAGAATACGCGCTCGACCTGCTTTTGCAAGTGATGCACGTTGCTCAGGGTCATCCAGTAGTTGCGCCACAGCACGTGCAATAGCGTCACTGTCTTTCACCGCGACGATGAGGCCAGCATCACCGACCACTTCTGGCAATGCGCCACCATTGGTTGACACCACAGGCACCTCGCAGGCCATTGCCTCACCTGCGGGTAAGCCAAATCCTTCATAAACCGATGGCACCACAGCAACGGTAGCCTCGGCATAGAAATCGACCATTTGCTCGGTTGAAATACCGCTAACAAATTGAACTTTTTCTGCAATATCCAGTTGATACAATAGTCGCTCAGTATCACCGCCGGGTTTGGGTTTACCAACCACTAACAGCTCTAAATCGGGGTAGCTTTGTAGCAACTTCGCGAACGCCTGCAGCAGGAAACGCAGCCCCTTCAATGGCGCATCAGCAGAAGCGGTAGCCATCAGCCGGTTCGACTTGCGAGCAATATCTGGCCGCGGAGCAAATTCTTCTGTGTTAATGCCGCAGTAGATAAGCTCAAGGCTTGCGGCAGGAATATTGAACGCTTTGGCAATATCTTGTTGTGAGCGACTGGAAACCGTTTGAATATGATTTAATTGTCGCACCACTTTATGCTGCATATGCAAAAACGAGTGCCACCGCCTTATCAATATTCGCTGCCACCATTTACTTGCCGCCTTCAGCGCTATCTCCAAATCACTGGTGATTGGGTGGTGTAGAGTTGTGATCAAGGGCTGGCGACGCTGAATTTTCAGCATGCCGTAGCATAAGCTCTGATTATCGTGAATTATATCGTAGTGATGGCCATGCTGTTGCAAATACTGATTAACGCGCACACCGAAGCAGTAGGGTTCTGCGAAGCCACCTGTGAGCTTACTGAACCACTCCGTCATATCCGCATAGGAAAACAGATTTTTCAAACGGATAGACCCAAGACCGTGCTCATACAGGTTCATGCCAGGCATTTTGATTAAACGCACCCTGTCATCCAGGTGCGGATAAGGTTCACCAGAAATCACATCCACTCGATGACCTGCTTCAACTAAGGCCTTGGATAGATATTTAATATAAATACCCTGCCCCCCGCCAAAGGGGTGCGAACGATAACCCAAAATACAAATACTTAGCGCATCGTTAACGGCAGTCTCGGGCTTAGAGTTTGCAGAGTTTGCAGAACCTGCAGAATGTTCAAACGCAGCGTCTGGCGTGTCAAAGGCGCTGTCATCAACGACTGCCTCGCGCTCTGAAGCTGAGGTGGTATTTCGGCTCACAAAATAACCTATTATAATAGTGGGTGTAACTGCTTAATTTTGTAAGCATAAAGCGGCTTATTCTACCGAATGGGTGGAATATTTTCTAGCCGCTATCGAGCACTTGCTGTGACTAAATGCGCTAAAAACGATCGATTTGCACAAGCGATCTAGGCCGATATGGGGTACTATTATCCTATATTTGAAAGTAATTCATGCACTCACTTAGCAGGAAATATAGAGCAATATGCGACAACTCAGCAGTCTTGATGCGATGATCGGCAAACTAGATAATGGGCTTAAAACCTTAACCGCCGGCGCTTTTGCAGCCGCGCGTGAATTACCACAAGCCGATCA
>JABSRR010000128.1 GCA_013215025.1 Pseudomonadales bacterium | reverse complement strand
CCTGTAGCTCAGTTGGTTAGAGCACCCGACTCATAATCGGTAGGTCCACAGTTCAAGTCTGTGCAGGCCCACCATTTTCTAAAACTTTCTATTCACTATCTCTCTTAGAAATTCAGCGTATAATATCCGCATGGTTGAAAACCTGAGCGTAGCTATCGATTTGAAAGCAATAATCGGCTTGCTTCTTAAGCCATACTAGTTGATGGGTTTGGTTACGATTTTCACCAAAATAATAACTATCGATGGCAAATCTTTGCCACACAATAGATGTGTTTTCACGAATCAATTCCACATATACATATATACAGCAGTCATCTTGGCAACCATAGATTGGGCTTATCACTGTATTAGTATTATTTGTTTGTTGCTCAAAAGGATGCGCTTTACTGCGAAGAATTGGCATAAACAACTCACGATAACGGCCTTGACTAAACTCAGCCCGGTAAGACTGTTTTAACAGCGCCTGTAAAGGTTTATCGTTTATCATGATGTCTTGGTATATAGCCTGTTTATCCTGCGGCAAATGACATTGGCCTAGTGCAATATGGTGCATATCGATCCCTATGCTTATAGCTATTCCTTTTATTTTTTATTCACAGCTTTTCATGTACAGCTCTGTATTTATAGCCTTTAAATGATAGCTTTGATTTGAGTAATTCCGTTAGACTAGCCGAGTCACCGATACTGGCAATGATTTAAAATTCGGTGTTTTCGAGCGCGGATCATGACTACTAGCGGTTAATACATTGGCCTCTGGATAATACGCCATCACATTGCCGCTAGGCAGATCAAATTCCTGCAGCAGCATACCACGCCATTCGCCGCTCGCAGATGATACCACCACTCTATCGCCGCGCTTTAAGCCAAGAGCCTGTATATCAGCATGATTCATCAGCAAGGCATCTCTAGGTGCATCAAAGCGATAGCTATCGGTTTCTTCATATATCATCGAGTTAAACTGTCCTTCACTGCGAATAGTTGCCAGCATAAACGGTTTATCCTTCGCCTGCGATTGTGATGGCGGCATACTGCTGGCAAATTGCGCACGCTGCTGTGGCATATTAAAGCGTGGCTGATGCAGAATACGCCCAGCAATCGTGCCTTCTTGACGCTTTTCATCAATGGTTTCTAACAAGCTAAGTGGTTTAATCACGCGAGCAATGTCTTTTCTTAAGCGTTTAAAATCTCGCCATTGCAAAAATTTCTCTGCCTGTGTAGCGGCCAGTGTATGGCTGGCTATATCTGCAATAATCGCGGCTTCGCTGCGCGTTTGGCTATGACGTTTAATGCCGCCATCACTCATGCGCAAATAGTTAAACATCGATTCTTGCGTGGTAGCCTGATCTTCTTCGTCGCGCGCCTTAACCGGCAAAATAATCATCTCACCTTGCTGGGCCATTACATGACCTCGATTTAGCGTTGTTGTTAGGTGAATTCGGCAGGCAATATTATTCATCGCCTGCACGGCCCAGTCGGTATTTGGGGTAGCTTCCAATAANTTGCCGCCCATCATTAANGCNAAATCAATTTTNTTTTGATCAGCGGCTTGTAAACAGTGCAGCGTATCCATACCAGCGGTGCTAGGCATCGGCTGCGCTAATAAATCTGCTAGCTGTTGTTGCTCTGTCGGCTTAAGCTCCGGTTTCACGCCAATAGTGCCAATACCTTGCACATTACTGTGCCCGCGCAGCGGCAATAAGCCTGCACCGGGCTTACCCACCATACCGCGTAATAAGGCAAGATTAGCGATCGCCTCAACATTTTGCGTACCATGCTGATGATGCGTTATACCCATACCCCAGGCAAAAATGCTGTGCTTAGATGCTGCATACAGCTCAGCAATCGTTTCTAAGGCTTGTTGCGTCAAACCGGTTTGAACTTCTATCTCAGACCAGCTTAGCTGCTGCAATCGCTGCTGATAGTCGGCAAAGCCCGTCGTGTATTTACTAATATAGTCGGCTGCCTCGGCGCCCATCGCTAAAATAGCTTTGGCAATAGCCGATAACACATACCAATCTGAACCGATGCGTGGCTGTAGATAATGCGAGGCAATCTCACTGCCGCCTTTTAGCATTGAGGTGATACTTTTAGGCACAGCAAACTTAACTAAGCCTGGCTCTTTAGCCGGATTAATCACAATCACCTTACCGCCACGCTCGCGCAAAGCTTTTAACTGATGCAGCAAGCGTGGATGATTAGAGCTAGGATTGGCCCCGATGAGTACAAGCGTATCGCAGTGTTTAAGATCGGCCAGCTCAACCGTTGCGGTGCCGGTGCCAACTGTGGCTTGTAAGCCCACCCCTGTGGCCTGGTGGCAATAGAATGAGCAGTTATTAACATTATTNGTGCCAAAGCAGCGCGCCCATGCCTGCAATAAAAANCCNGCCTCATTGGAGGCACGCCCTGAGGCGTAAAAAAAACTACGGTCGGCTGCGGTAGCCTGAAGACGCTGATAGACAATCGCCATCGCTTCAGGCCAGCTAAGCAGTTGAAACTTGTCATCGCCAGGGGCTTTATACAGCGGGTTATCTAAGCGACCAAGATGCTCTAACTCATAGCCGCTAAGCGCGTTAAAGTCGTCTAGACTGTGTGTAAAAATTTCCGCTGGTATCGCTGCCTGAATATCGGTTGACTGCGCCTGCACACTTTTATTACATACCGAGGGAAATTCGCCCAGCTCATTGGTCATCCCGCCTTGCTGTCCACCCATGCCTAAACCACAGGCTTTACAGGTATTATTGGCGACTAGGGCCTTGGTTCCTTGCCGCACGCCGATAGCCTTGAGCGTGCTTAAGGTATACAGAATCTTTTTTCCGCCGCCACCAATAATTTCTGACATTCAGAGCCGCATCTTTTATTGAATAAATTGCCATTATAGAACAAAACCCAGCACGATTAGCAGACTATTCGCGAGAACATTCACAATAAGCCAAGCAAGCTTGGCAAACATAAACTCAGCCTGATGGAATATCGCTATAGTGCGTAATAATCGCCAAATAAGTGCTATGATCGACGGCCCAATGCGTATAGCTATTACCTTAAAAAGTTATCTTGTTTATGCCCAATTCTTCTTCCTCAAGCGCTGCTTCATCTGCTGCACAAGCTACAGCATCAACGCCAAATACAGCTGATAGTGCAACATCAGCTATAAATACCAGCGCAAAAGCGCCAATCAAACGCAGCAATTTCACCGCACTATTGCCGTTTCTTACACCTTATCGCTGGCGTGTGGCACTGTTTTTAACCAGCCTTTTATTCACCTCAGCGATGACGCTCACGATTGGCCAAGGCGTGCGTTATGCGATTGACAATGGTTTTATTGCGGGCTCAAGTCATGACTTAAGATTGGCGATTGGCTTTTTAATGCTGCTCAGCCTCGGCATGGCAGCTGGCACATTCTGCCGTTTTTACCTTATTTCATGGATAGGCGAGCGAGTGATTGCCGATTTGCGTCAGGCAGTATTCAGCCATTTACTTACTCTGCACGCGAGCTTTTTTGAAGACAACCGCAGCGGTAATATAATGTCACGACTAACCAGCGACACGACCGTGTTGCAGTCTTGCATTGGCTCTTCACTATCCATTTGGCTGCGCAGCAGTATTACCTTTTTAGGTGCTGTTAGCATGCTGCTGCTGACTAACCTAAAACTCACCCTCATTATTATTGTTGGGGTGCCGCTGATCTTATTACCGATTGTTCTGTTTGGTCGACGGGTACGACGGCTATCGCGTAAGAGTCAAGACGCGATTGCCGACGTTGGCAGCAAAGCTGGCGATGTTATTCAACAAATAAAAACCGTACAAAGCTTTACGCAAGAACCGCTTGAGCAAGCCAGCTTTGCAGCAGAAACCGAGCAGGCGTTTAACGTCGCCCGCGCTCGGATTTTTCAACGTGGTGTATTGATGGCGGCAGTGATTCTCTTATTATTTGTCGCCTTATCAGCCATGCTATATGTTGGCGGCTCTGACGTGATTAGCGGCCGCATGAGCGGCGGCGAATTAGGCGCATTTATTTTTTATGCGCTACTGATGACTGGCGCCGTGGTGAGTTTATCTGAAGTTGTGAGTGAGCTACAGCGCGCCAGTGGCGCCAGTGAGCGACTGTTTCAAATATTAGCCGAACCAAGCCAGATAACTTCACCAGCGGCATCAGTAAACACTAACAGTGAATCGCTGGCAGCAGGTTTTATTATTCGTGATTTATCATTTAGTTACCCATCGCGGCCCAACGAGCGCGCTATCGATGCACTGAATTTAGATATCCCCGCTGGTAAAGTGGTTGCGCTCGTTGGGCCATCAGGTGCAGGCAAAACAACGCTGTTCGATCTTCTGCAGCGCTTTTACGACCCTCAGCAGGGCAGTATTGCCATGGGTGATGCAAACGCTCATTGCGATATTCGCGCGATGCAGCTTACCGAACTTCGACAATCCATTGGGGTAGTCTCACAGCAGCCCAGTTTATTCACTCAAAACGTATTTGACAATATTCGCTATGGCGACCCCAGCGCCTCTGATGAAGCCGTATTTGCCGCCGCACGAGCGGCGCATGCCGACGATTTTATTCAACGGCTGCCCGACGGCTACCATAGTCACTTAGGTGAGCAAGGCGTCAAATTATCCGGCGGGCAGCGCCAGCGAATTGCCATTGCCAGAGCAATTTTAAAAAATCCTAAGCTGCTATTGCTTGATGAAGCCACTTCAGCACTGGACAATGAAAGCGAATGGCATGTTCAGCAAGCCTTGAATGAACTCATGCAAAATCGCACAACCTTGATTATTGCGCACCGCTTAAGCACTATCGAGCATGCCGATATGATTGCCGTAATGCAGCATGGCAAAATTGTTGA
>JABSRR010000127.1 GCA_013215025.1 Pseudomonadales bacterium | reverse complement strand
CAGCGTATCGCGCTTATTAGCGAGCGTTTGAAAATAATCTGCACAATCGGTAATCGAGTTAACTTTTTGCATATTCTCGTTAACTAAAAACCCCCACTGGCTGAGCAGTTGCAAAATTTCATATTGGCCGGTTGGAAAATCATCTGCCTGCCCTTCGATAACGCCAATACTATAGGCGCACATCTCTAACGGTCTTGTGGCAGTAATTTTAGAGTCCAACTGTCTGAGCGAGCCGGCAGCTGCATTGCGCGGATTCATAAAGCCTTTTTCGCCGCGCGCTTGAGCCTTTTGATTAAGCTGTTCAAAGCCAGCTTTAGGCATGTAAATTTCGCCCCGCACCTCAAGCCTAGAGGGCAGCTGATCGCCAAATAATGACAGCGGTATTGAACCCACCGTTTTTATATTATGCGTAATATCTTCGCCCACTCGGCCATCGCCGCGTGTAAGGCCGCGCACTAAGATACCTTGCTCATACAGTAAGCTGATAGCAATACCGTCGAGCTTTGGCTCACAGCAATAAGTCAGTGAATCCTGCTCGGCCATCTGCAGGCGCTCTCTCAGCCGTCGATCAAAGTCAAAAAGCTGCTGATCATCAAACACATTATCTAAAGACAACATCGGCACAGCGTGCTCAACTTGAGCAAATTCGTCCAACGCCACACCGCCAACCCGTGCACTGGGCGAGTGCGCATATTTTAATGTGGGAAACGCCTTCTCAAGCTCAACTAAACGCTGAAAACAGCGGTCATACTCAGCATCCGGAACCGACGGTGCATCAAGCACATAATATTCATGATTGTATTGATGAATTAAGTCGATTAAACGATCAACTTCAGCTTGGGGTAACTGCTCGCTCATGTTTGGCTACGCAGTGGCTAAACGTTTTTGGCAATAAAGACGGATTTTTTCTCTGGCGTGTTCAAGCGTTTGCTCAGTCACCGTTGAGTGCTGTTCATCGCGCAGCTCACCATTCAGATTTTTGATCAAACACTTTGCGGTATCAACCATCGCATCAAACGCGATTAAAGGCTGCTGCGGGCCCGGCAGGCGCATAAAAAAGCTGACCCCTGGGGTAGCAAAACTGGCAATATTGCCAAGGTCAAAAGTGCCTGGCTCAATAAGATTGACAATAGAAAACTGAATCGCGCCCTGCTGATTAGCATCTTCATAGCGGTGAAAAATATTCATCTCACCAAAGCGGCAGTCACAGGCAAGCAAAATATGCAATAAATCTTCGCCAGCAAAACCTTGTTCATCAGCAGCTAAGACATTAAGCACAATAATTTCTTCAGGCTCAGCATTATTTTGCGGTTCAGCCTGTGTACTCGGCTCAGCGTCTTGTGTCTCAAACAAACTGGGCTGATATTCTTCTGCCCGAGCATCAAGTTCTTGCTGATCAAGATCCACTGAGGCCGAAGGCACTGAAGACGATGAAACAGCAGGCTCTGAAAACGAGGGCTCTTTAGACAAAGGTTCTGAAGACACAGGTCTAGCCTGCGAGTACTCAGCTGCCTCAGACTCTAGAGCAGCAGATTCCGCCAATGTAGGCTCTACAGTTTCAGCATTAGTTGCAAATTCAGTTTCGGATTCNGCAAGAAAGGGGTCAGCAAACAAGGGGTCAATTGCCTCGTCTGCAGTGTCAGCTTGATACGATTTATTGTTGGCCTTATTGGTAGACAGATTCGGCTGAGCAGCATGCGTTGCAGATAAATGCTCTGCTTGCATCTCATCATCTAACATATCACCTGTTGGTGATTCACCTGCAATAGGCCGAGGCGCACTAAGACTAGAGTCGTCACCGAGCTGTGACTGGCTGTTGCTATTGCCGTTATTGTTGCTGGCGCTGGCATTGAGAGATTTTTCTTGCTCGCTCATCTTTGCCATGCGCTTTGCATTTCGCGAGAGGCGAACTTGATTGCGTCGGGCACGCTGTGCGCGTCGGTAGCCATCAAGCAAAACCACGATAACTAATAATCCAACGATTACAAACATCCAATCTTGAATGCTTAAGTCCATACCCTGACCCCAAGAGTTAGCGCTACTGTTCCAATAACAGCAAAATACAATAATTTGTTTCTAATTTAAAGAGCTGCGAGCTCTGCAGCCTCTTCAATATCTACGCTGACCACGCGAGAGCAACCCGGCTCATGCATAGTAACACCCAACAGCTGGTCTGCCATTTCCATCGCAATCTTATTATGCGAGATATAAATAAATTGTACTTGCTCACTCATCTCTTTCACCATGCGCGCATAGCGGCCCACATTGGCATCATCTAAGGGGGCATCAACCTCATCAAGAATACAAAACGGTGCAGGGTTAAGTTTAAAGATTGAAAATACCAAGGCTATCGCGGTGAGGGCTTTCTCACCACCTGACAATAAGTGAATAGTACTATTTTTCTTGCCGGGCGGCTGCGCCATAATCGCCACCCCGGTATCCAGTAAATCATCCCCCGTCAGCTCTAAATAAGCTCGGCCGCCACCAAACACTTTAGGGAATAAGTCCTGCACGCCCAGATTGATCTGGTCAAAAGTATCTTTAAAACGCTGCCGGGTTTCTTTGTCAATCTTGCGTATCGCATTTTCTAAAGTCGACAATGCCGTTTCTAAATCCGCATTTTGCGCATCAAGATAGGTCTTACGCTCAGCTGCTAGCTTATATTCTTCAATGGCAGCAAGATTGATCGCACCCAGTCTAGCTATACGACGCGCTAAAGATTCAATTTCTTCCTGCCACACTGACTCTGAGGCGTGTTCAGGCAGCTCCTCAATCAGCGTAGCAACAGAAAATTCTGCATCCTCAATTTGCTTTTGTAAATTCTCTTGCTGAACTTGCCAGGTTTGCGCGGCAATGCGCGATTGCTCAAGATCACTGCGATGTTTTTGTATAGTCTGTTGAATCAAGTTTCGCTCTCGCTCAACTTCACGCATATCATGCTCGATAGTATCAAGCTCGGTTCGCGCAGCAGACAACTCCTGCTCCACGGTCAAACGTTTGTCTAACAGTGCTTCTAAAGCAAGTGCTGAGTCATCATCCGGCTGCTCGATTTCAGCAATCTCAATTTGCAACTGAGTACGTCGCTCAAGCAACTGCTCTACTTGCTCACGTGCTCTATCCAATGATTGCTGCAATGCGCTGATTTGAGTTTTCAGCGACTGCTCCTGCATAGCTAGCTGGTAGGCTCGATCTTTGTCACTATTCGCTTGATCACGCGCCTGATCTAAACGACTGCGAATATTGTCACGTTCTGATACCAGCGATTCTCTTTGGCCAGCATCAGATTCCATATCCTCAATCGCCTGCTGCAGAATTGCGCGCGCCTCCGCCAAGGATTCTTGCTCTAGCTGGTATTGCAGCTTGGTATCATCGAGATCTGTTTGAATCTGTTCTCTGCGTTGCAGTACCTGTTCAACCTTGAGCTTTTTCGCACTTAGCTGGCTGCTTAATTCAGACTGCTTGGTGGAGCGCAGCTGATAAGACTTTTGCAGCTCATCGCGCTCGCGCTCGGTTTGACTGAGCTTAAGCTGAGTGTCGGTTTGAGATGATTGCAGCGCCTGTTTTTCCGAAGATTGCTCTGCAATCACCGCATGTAATTGTTCAATTTCCTGCTTACGCTTTAGCAAGCCTGCTTGCGCATCCTGCTGATCCAGCTTTCTCAACCAATGGCGCGACAGCCATAAGCCATCAGCTGTCACAATGGACTCTTGCATTGATAAAGCCTGCAGAGCTGGCAGCGCTTGCTCTACAGTATCAGCCACATAAACGCCCGCTAAAATGCTGCTAAGCAGCTCTGGATTCGCCACTTTGCTTAATAACAGCGGTAAAGAGACTGCCTGATTGGCAGCGGTCGAAGCATCGCTTGCACTCAACAAGCGCAGCGCGCCTGCATCTAATTCTGCAACTGAGGAGACGAAATCGTTGATTTGATCGACACACACCGATTG
>JABSRR010000126.1 GCA_013215025.1 Pseudomonadales bacterium | reverse complement strand
TAAAAGGTGTGACCCAGACGGCTCAATCAGAAAAATTAGATAATTCAGGGATTGTCAGTTGAATAAGCATTATCTGGGTATATTTTTACGTGGCATGGCAATGGGTGCTGCCGATATTGTGCCAGGCGTATCTGGCGGCACCATGGCCTTAATTACCGGCATCTATCAGCAGCTTCTCGATAGCTTACGCGCCATTAACCCATCGGCACTTTATATATTTTGGCAGCAAGGGCCGAAAGCGTTTTGGCAAACCATAAACGGTAATTTTTTGTTGGCTTTATTACTGGGTATTTTGACAAGTTTATTGAGTCTTGCACACATCATTAGCTATATATTAAGCCACTACCCGATACTCTTNTGGGCATTCTTTTTCGGTCTGGTNTTTGCCTCAGCCTGTTGGTTATTCAAACAGCAGCCTGCGCCAGCCAAGCATTTATTACTGCCGCTAGGTATTGGCTTTGCAGTGGCTTGGCTGATTACCTCGGGTAAGCCAGTGCAACTGGATATTACCCCCTTTACTATGTTTTTTGCAGGCGCTATCGCGATAAGCGCGATGATATTACCCGGTATATCGGGTAGCTTTATTTTATTGTTATTGGGCGTTTACCCAGTAATCATTGCGGCAATTAAAAATCTCGAGCTTGGCTTGTTACTTTTCTTTGGTGGTGGCTGTTTGGTCGGCCTATTAAGCTTTGTGCATTTACTGTCGTTTTTGTTAAAGCGCTATTACGCGATTTCTATGGCAGTGCTGACGGGTTTTTTGTTTGGCTCTTTAAATGCGCTATGGCCTTGGAAACAAGTGTTAAGTAGTTATATCAGCTCTAGCGGTGTTGAAAAAGCATTGCTGCAGCAAAATATCTCACCGCTACAATTTGAATTATTAAATCAAACACCGTCTTATTGGCCTATGGCTCTAGGCTTAGCGGTTTTAGGTGCAGTGTGCGTTTGGCTTCTTGAAAGGCTATCACAACTCAACCATTAAGCATGATGAAGACCATGTATCAGCAGATTGCAGCTCTCTTTCATACTTTGCCATTATTAGCGGCGATAATAGCGTTATCAGCTTGTCAATCGCATCCGCCGGTGCCAGTGGTCGAGCTTGGTCAGTCGCCATACACTGCAAAAACGTATACAGTACAAAAAGGTGACACGCTATATGCGATCGCTTTTCGTTTTTCAATGCAGGCCAAACAGCTTGCAGCGATTAACGGTATATCTGCACCATATACCATTTACCCTAAGCAAATTTTACAGCTATATCCGGGTTCGACGGTGGTAAATTCATCGTCAACGGCAGTTCGAAATAATGTAAGAAAAGACGCACAAAAATCATCGTCAAAATCTCAGCCTACAAAGGGTAGAGTCTCCCAGGTTAAAACATCAAATGTCTATGGTAACAGCCGCCCCAAAAGCTCCAAAATGGTTCCATCGTCAAACGATAAAGGTTGGTTATGGCCTGTGCGCGGAAAAGTGATTGAAGGCTTTTCTACGTCACGAACTATTAACAAAGGTATTGATATTTCTGCTGCAATAGGATCGCCAATTGTTAGCAGTCGATCCGGTGTTGTGGTTTATGCAGGCAGTCGTTTGAAAGGGTATGGCAATCTGATTATTGTTAAACACAGTGATGATTATCTTACTGCCTATGCACACAATAAATCACTGTTAGTAAAAGAAGGTGACTCGGTTAAGCAGGGGCAAAAAATTGCAACCCTTGGTAAGTCCTCTGCCAGCGAGCCGAAACTGCATTTTGAAGTTCGCAAACAGGGTAAGCCAGTAAACCCTCTACGTTATCTAACAGAATAATCCCTGATCACTTTCGGTCAGCGGATACCTACCGGGAGTGAAGCATGGAGTTATCAAACAATAGTTCTATCGAAGACGTTAGCCAAGTCGAACTTGGTATTGAACTGTCCGAGGAAAAAGACACTGTCGATTCTGAACAAGAAGATCGCGCTTTTGAGCAGCGATTAAAATCCTTGGAAAATGATAAATCAAACCGAAGTCCAGATGCCACGCAAATGTATCTTAACGAAATTGGCTTCTCACCACTATTGACCGCTGAAGAAGAGGTAAAGTTTTCGCGTATGGCTTTAGCTGGAGACGAAGCGGGACGTAAACGCATGATTGAGTCGAATTTGCGTTTGGTAGTCAAGATATCGCGTCGCTACCTAAATCGTGGGCTCAGCTTGCTGGACTTGATAGAGGAAGGCAATCTTGGCCTGATTCGCGCCGTTGAAAAGTTCGATCCAGAGCGCGGTTTTCGTTTTTCAACCTATGCTACATGGTGGATTCGTCAAACGATCGAGCGCGCGATTATGAATCAAACACGAACTATTCGTTTACCTATTCATATTGTTAAAGAGCTAAATGTCTACCTTAGAGCCTCACGTGAGTTGGCTCAACAGCTTGACCATGAACCATCGGCCGAAGAAATTGCCGCTAAAGTCAATAAGCCTGTGGCAGATGTTGAGCGCATGCTAAAGCTTAATGAACGGGTTACCTCAATCGATACACCTTTAGGCAGTGATAATGAAAAAACAGTTTTGGACTTGGTGGCTGAGCAACATGATAGTAACCCCCAGAATATCTTACAGGGTGATAATTTAAATGCCTGCCTTGATGACTGGCTTGATGAACTAACGCAAAAGCAGCGCGAGGTTATTGCAAGACGCTTTGGTTTGCGCGGTCATGATCCAAGCACGTTGGAAGAAGTAGGTGCTGAAATAGGTTTAACGCGTGAGCGCGTTAGACAGATTCAAGTAGAAGCCTTAAAGCGCATGCGCGATATTCTTACGCATCAAGGCCTGTCCAGTGAATCCCTGTTCGAAGCCATGCACTAGGTAAATGCTATTTCAATAGTAGTGGGCTTGATGAATAATATTGAGCTTGCTTCTGAGCTAACGGCAAAGTTTTTAATAAATTGCGAGAGATCAGTCACGGCCCTCCTCAGTGTTACGTATCTCGTTAAACCAAGCTTAGCGTGAAAATAACCGAGCAACAAAGCTCGGTTTTTTTTGCTCTGAGGTGCTAGAAAAGGTAGAAGAGGGGGTTGAGCTTAGACCGTGTTTATTCCAATCTTCTAGCAGTTGGCCTAACATAAATGCTTGATCGGCCAAATGATTCAATTCGCCCTCGGTATTTTTCATGCCAGAGAAAGGTTTTAATTTATCCAGCTGCTTTGCTAAGGGGTGATCAGTTTGTTGTCGACGCGCGACTTCAAGTTTCCAGCGAGTGTTGTTGACTACAATGCGTAATAAACTAGCTTTAGTCTTGAGTTTGAAGCTTGAGAAATCATAAAGCTCTGTAAAAATGCTGGCGTCTAGAGCTAGCACCATTGATGCCTCTTGTGGGTCGCAGATAAGTGTTGCACTTCTTGGCTGGTCATTGACTGCGCTAAGTGCACCAAATACTTGGCCTGAAGATAATGTCGCAATCTGCGATGAGCGGCTGGCGTCAGAGAAAACAGTAAGGCTACCCTTTAACAAAAAATATAAAGACTGATCTTCATCATCCTGGGTTATTACCGTTTCGCCAGCCTGATACTGCATCAGTTTAGATTGCTTAAGTAATAGCTCAAATTGCTGTCTATCCTCATGCATTAAATCACTAAAAAAAGGGATTTGATTTAGATATTGATCTAAGCTGCTGGGATCAATTTTTTTAAGACTAATCGTTTTCATCGTATCTACATCATTTAAGTATATTAATCATGCAATACAGCTTATCTCAAAACTAGCCTTAGCTATGCTTAAAGGTTTAAGAATTGATGCATGGTTCACACGCTAAACGATTAATGGTTCAGGCTTTCAATACCCCTTTGAATGCTTCGCTGGGAACAGTAGTATTGAAGTAATACAGAAGTAAAGGCTCGAATATGCCTTTTATGAAAATTCTTGATGAGCGAAGGCTAAGGGCTGTTATCTAGCCCCTAGCTCAGCTTTTTAACAGCATCGCTAAAGAAAAAGTTCAGCAATCGTTAGCGCTGAGCAAATAACGGGGATGGTTGTTGTACAGCGCCCTGATAGCTGATGCTAAAGTCTTTTAATCGCTCTAATGATTGTTCTAAGTTCTGATCGGCGCGCATAGCAAAGCTATTAAAACCAACTCGATATAAATAGAAAAGTTGATCTTGTAAAACATCACCGATAGCACGAAGCTCTCCCTGATATTGCATTTGCATACGCAGTTTATGGGCATAGCTATA
>JABSRR010000125.1 GCA_013215025.1 Pseudomonadales bacterium | reverse complement strand
GGCGATGTGTCGGCAGAAGATGTGCTGAAAGAAGACTACCTAGTTGAGCCACTTCGCAAAAGCGACTGCTGCCCGATCACTGATGGTGCATCGTCACTCATCATGGTAACGCGTGACGTTGCTGATAAACTGATTGCTGACGGTGTGATCGAGAGTGCTGCTTATATCAAAGCTATTGATCACCGTATCGAGCCACATGGCTTAGGCGTACGTGATCTAACCGTGTCTGAATCGACCCGTATTGCCGCTGAAAAAACTGGCGTGGCGAGTGGCGATGTTGATATTGCTGAGCTTTATGCGCCGTTCTCACATCAAGAGATTCTGATTAAAGAAGCATTAGGCTTGGGTGAAAACACCACAGTTAATCCTTCTGGCGGTACTTTGGCTGGACATATCTTTATGACCCATGGCCTTGATCGTATTGGTGAAGTTGCTATGCGCCTGATTAAAGGCGAGGGCAAGCGTGGTGTTGCACATTCTACTTCTGGTGCATGTTTGCAGCAGAACTTAGTAACCGTGTTGGAGGTTTAATCATGGCAGGTCAATTAGCCGCCGTAACTGGTGTTGGTTACTCTGAACGTTTCAACACGATTATTAAAAAGTCTATTGCAGGTCTTGTACGTGAAGCAGCATTGAACGCGCTGAAAGATGCAGGCTGTACCTGGGATGATATTGATGCCGTGATTATCGGTAAGGCACCTGACTTTTTCGAAGGTCATTTAATGCCTGAGCTATACCTTGCTGACGCCTTAGGTTGTGCGGGTAAGCCAATGATGCGTGTGCATACTGCGGGCTCAGTTGGTGGGTCTACCGCTATTGTTGCGGCGCAGCATGTTCAGTCTGGTCAGTTCAAGCGTGTATTAACCGTTTGTTACGAGAAGCAGTCTGAGTCGAATGCCATGTGGGCCTTATCGTCTAAGCAGCCATTTTCTCCGCATTTTAATGCGGGTGCCGGTGGTTTCTTTGCGCCAATCATTCGTGAATACATCCGCCGCTCAGGTGCGCCTGAAGATATCGGTTGTAAGGTCGCGGTGAAGGATCGTATCCACGGTCAGAAAAACCCACACGCACACCTGCAAGAAGAAAATCCACAGTTAGACGAATACTTACAGTCGCCGATGCTTTGGGACCCCATTCGTTTCTCAGAAGTCTGCCCTTCGTCAGACGGTGCTGCAGCGATGGTTATCTCGAATGAAGAGCTGGCTGAAAAATCGCCTAATCCGCCTGCGTGGATTGCCGGTGCGGCCATGCGTTCTGAGCCAACCATGTACGCTTGGCGTGAAGAAGTTAGTCCAGAGGCTGGTAAGCTTTGTGCACAAGATGTGTATCAACAAGCAGGTATCAAAGATCCGCTTAAAGACATCGACTGTGCTGAGATCTACGTACCTTTCTCGTGGTATGAGCCAATGTGGTTAGAAAACCTTGGTTTTGCTGCAGAGGGTGAGGGTTGGAAGCTTACTGAAGACGGCACTACATCACTAGACCAAGGCGGTTCATGCCCTTGGAATATGTCGGGTGGCGTACTGTGTTCTAACCCAATCGGTGCCTCCGGTATGATCCGTTTTGCTGAAACCGCATTACAGGTTCGTGGTATGGCCGGTGACCGTCAGGTGCCAGGTGCTAAAACCTCTATGGGTCAAGCCTATGGCGGCGGTGCGCAATTCTTTGCTATGTGGATTGTGCAGGCCGATAAGCCAGCTTAATCGATGTTGTTTAAAGAAAGTTGAAAAAATGGCAGCGAATCACCCGCTGCCATTTTTTTTTGGCGCAGGGCCGTGTAAAATTGCCTGATTTAACGATTCATAATAAAAGCTATACGTCGAAAGACGCTAACGGATAAGAGAATAAGAGTATGAGCAAAAGCTTTAATATCGCCGATATGTTTGAAATGGTTGCAGATAAAGTGCCTGAGCGTGAGGCATTGGTTTGTGGTGACGATTATCGTGCAACTTTCCAGCAATTTGATGAGCGTTCAACCCAGCTGGCACATTANNTNGCNTCNCAAGGTATTAAGGCCGGCGATCATGTTGGCTTATTTATGTATAACTGCGGTGAATACCTTGAAGGTATGATGGCCTGTTTTAAAGTGCGCGCAGTGCCCATCAATGTTAACTATCGCTATGTGGGCGAAGAGCTATCTTACATTTTCACTAACGCTGATATGGTGGCCTGTATTCATGGTCGCGAATTTATCAATACCATTGATGATATCCGTGCCGACGTGCCTGATATGAAAACCTTTATTTCAGTGGATGACGCTAGTGATCTTGATCTAGCTATTATTGGCGCAGTAGATTACAACGACGCAATTGCTGGCCAGTCGACAGCTCGCGACTTCGGCGAGCGTAGTGATGATGATCTGTTTATTTTGTATACCGGTGGTACAACTGGCTATCCAAAAGGTGTGATGTGGCCACATAAAAATGTCTTTATGGCGGCAATGTCGGGTGGTGGTGCGTTCGCTGGCTCACCTTGTGAAAAGCCAGAAGATATTTTAGATAAAGTTGGTGAGTTTCCCATGGGTGGTATCGCTCTTGCACCGCTGATGCATGGTGCGGCATGGTGGTATGCCTGTATTATGATGTTGGCCGGCAATAAGTTGGTGCTTAACCACCATCGCAGCCTAAAAGGCGAGCAAGTGTGGGGTATTGTTGAGGCCGAAAAACTTAACCTGATTCAAATTGTTGGCGATGCGATGGCGATTCCATTGCTTGAGTCGCTGAAAGAAAATGAAGGTCGCTGGGACTTATCTAGCGTTTTCAATATTGGCTCAGGTGGTGCGGTTTTCTCTGAGGCCAAGCAGCAAGAGTTCAAAGAAGCCTTCCCGAACTGCTTTATTACCAATGCCTTTGGTTCTTCAGAGTCGGGCCAAATGGGCGCTGACTCTGGCGATAAGAAAGATGACAAAGCAGGCCTTGGCAATGTTGTGAAATCGCCGTTTATGGATGTCATTATTACCGAAGAAGACGGCACTTATCGTCATGCACAGCCTGGTGAAGTCGGTGATTTCTCGCGCTCTGGCTATATCCCGCGTGGCTACTATAACGACCCAGTAAAAACGGCTAAAACCTTTGTTGAGGTCGAAGGTAAAACCTGGTTGTTAACGGGTGATCAGGCCAAGCTTGAAGAAGATGGCGCCTCAATGACCATTTATGGCCGTGGTTCTAACTGTATCAACTCAGGTGGTGAGAAGATCTTCCCCGAAGAGGTTGAGCAGGCACTGAAAGCACACCCCGAAATTTACGATACCTTGGTTGTTGCTACGCCGCATGAGCGTTGGGGTGAGCAAGTAACAGCCGTTGTTTCTCTAAAAGAGGGTGTTTCAACGCTAAGCCTTGATAATGTGCAAGAAGAAGCACGTAAGCATATTGCAGGTTATAAAGTACCGCGTGAGATTCATATTGCCGACGAAATTGGTCGCTTACCCAATGGCAAGCCTGATTATAAATGGGCGAAAAGCTTTGCCTTATCAAAGCAGGGCGTTGTGGCCTAGTTCGCGTTTTATTTGCTTATCAAAAAGCCCGCCATGCTGCGGGTTTTTTTATAGCGCAATTCGCGTTAACATCACCGCATATACTTATTTTAGAGGTTTTCTATGCAGGGCGGAAACAAGGGCATTCTGGCAATCAATATTCAAGATGCTGCACAGCTGTATGCGCAGTATATGCCTTTTGTGGATAATGGCGGCTTATTTATCCCTACTAAAAAACAATACAATATGGGTGATGAGGTGTTTATGCTAATCACCTTATTTGACGAACCTGAAAAAATGCCGGTAGCGGGTAAAATTGTCTGGATTACCCCGCAAGGTGCTGAGGGCAATCGACAAAGCGGTATCGGAGTGAAATTTAACGGTGCAGATGAAGTTGCAAAAAATAAGATAGAGACCTTGCTAACCGGCACGCTAAACTCTGATCGGCCGACACATACAATGTAAATTACTTCTTTAAATACCTGATTACTCCAAATACTCACTTTTTAAAGTGTCGATTGCTTAACAAGAGATAAATAGCTCATTCCGTAAAATAGCTGACAATTTTTGTCAGTTTCTTCGTAATTCTGTCGAGTTCACACTTTTACTGTCAAATTTCGATCGTCGGTAGGGGTCTAATGCTCAGT
>JABSRR010000124.1 GCA_013215025.1 Pseudomonadales bacterium | reverse complement strand
AGCATTGCAACATCTTGAGCAGCATTCGATAGATTCTGTGGCGCTTGCTCTACCATTCGCCCAAAGTTGAACAATGGCTCATCGGCTAAGGCTTTGTCTTTTGCCATGTAATCTTGATAAGCATCAGCTAAAGCAACGCTTGTTAAGCCTGCGCCTGTGCCTCCTATCATTCCTGGCAATGTTGCTCGCCCTCCTTGTCCTCTAACTATTAGCTCATTTTCAGGCACATCAAGAGTATTCCAAGGCGGATTGGCTATGCGTTCATCCATGTCATAGTCTAGGCGTGTTTCTACGTTTCGGGCTTCTGCTTCGCCTGCTAATCTTTGGTACTCCCTTAACCCACTGTCTGTTTTACCTCTTAGCTTTCGCATTACTTTCTCATACTCTTTGAAGTATGGGTTAGACATGTACTCATATCGCAATTCTTCAAGGGCTTGGCTTGGGTCTTCCAAGTCAGACATTATTAGCTCTTCTTGCTTTTTATCGTATTCAGCCAAAACTCTTTGAGTTTCAGGGTCTTTCTCTAAAAAATTAAGCCTAGCTCTATTTGCTGCAAATTCACCTGCAAACATTCCAGGACTGCCACCCCTAGCAAAACCCTCGCGCTCCTGTATGGCGTGTTGCATCTCATGCCCTAATATTGAAGGCGTTTTATAGCCATAATCAGCCTCTGCTCGCACAATCTCAGAGTTTGGCCCATCTTTCCGAATATAACTACCACCATCACCTTGCGCCCTTATTTGTACTTCATTTAAATCAGGGTACGCACTAAAAACAGAATCATTTTTTACATAATCTTTTAGCAATGGTTCGTATAAAGCTTGATTTTCACCGCTTTGCGCAAGCATTCTATAAGGCTTTGATGGCACGCTTATTTCGTCGCTAATCTCTTGCTTCCACTTGCCATCAACATCCTTAAACGTAGGTGCGCCCATTTGCCCTGTTGCTTGCCATATCTCATCACGACTAGCGCCATCATCGGTCATTTTTTTAGCCAATGCCTCTGCGCCTTTATTCCATGTTTTGGCTGCCGTGCCTATAAAGCTTGCCTCACTATCATCACTAGCCAATAAGCCTGCGCCTGCTGCTGTGCCTGCTGCTATTTCTGAACTTTTATTCTGCATCCTGCTTGCATAGTCCATTGCTAGGCTGTCACCGCCTTTAACGCGCTCGGCTAGTTCTGCTGCTATTTTGGCCTTTATGCTCATTGACTCATCAGCCTGATAAGCTCATCTGTTGGCAGGTTGCGTATATCCATGTCTAATTGTTTCTCAGCTATATCGGCCTGCATCATTTGAGATTCAACACCTTTTTTCACCGTGTCCATGTTGGTATTCTCAATATCAGCACCGGCTTGCTCAGCTTTGATCATGGCCTCCATACGCTTAGTCTCGCTGTCTACCTGCTTGAGCAAAGTATTAGCTTGATCATTCTGTGCGCCTGTCTGTGCTTGATAAGCCTTAATCTGATTGGCTTGAGCTTGATTCTGCTCGCGCATCATAGCCTGCTGTGCTTGAAGCTGCTTGGTCTGTTCTTGCATTAACAATATCTGTTCTTGCAATGGTGGTTGATTGTTTTGCATCTGAGCCTCTTGCTGCTTACGTGCAACAAACTCGGCCTCTTCTTCAGTCTGTGGCTCTATTCCGTCTAAGCCCAAGCCAAGCATTTGATAACGTGCAACTTTGTTAAGCTCATCCAAGCCCTCACCGTCTTGCTGTGCAAGTATCGACAGCATAACAATCTGCTGCATTGGGTCGCCTGGTGGTAACGTATCAAAGATTTCTTTCAGGTTAGCTAAAGCAGCCTCGCGTTGTGATGTATGCGACGGGCCAACGTCTGAATAGACCTCGAATTTAGCGTCTTTGATTGGGTTGCGTACAACAACAGACATTTGATTAACGTCATAGAATTGCTCATTAGCCATGCCATCTTTGGTCGTGCCGTCTACGTTGGTCAATACCATAACTTTGGTAGTATCGGTAATAGCTGCCAGCATCTTGGCGTAGACATCAGCATCATGACGCATAGCTTCAGCCCAATTATCGACGTATATAAACCGCATAACGCCGATTTGTTCTTTAATCTGCTGTAATGCAACGCCTGACATTTGCGAGTTAAAGCTGTCTTCTGTAACGCCTGGATTCAATATCGAATCGGTAAGCGCTGGCAATCCTGCAAGGATTTGACCAACGGCAGGCGGTACAGGTGGCGGTTGTGTGTACTGCTGCTGAAAGTTTAAAGTTTCGCCCTTTTCAGTTTCGTAATATGTGTTTTGATATTGAAATGCTAAATCGTGGTTGTTTGCATCCTCATATAAATGCTCAAAGCCTTCGATTTGTCTTGGATCGTAAATAGGCTTTGGCACTGGGCTAAACATCATTAGCGATGTCAGATAGTTATAAGCACTGTTAATCAATTTCTGCGGGTCTTTCGCAGCTTTGACTATGCCGTAAAAATTCTCAATACCATCTACAAAGTTTCGCTCACCGTACATAGGTATGATAGGAATGCAGCCGCCAGGCACGTAAGACTCCATAAGAATATCGATGCCATTAGTAACTGTCTTTTTGCAAACTTGCTTAGTGAGCTTTTTCTTTTTGAAAGGCTCAGGCATACCCATTGCTTTAGCTTCTTTGGCCGGTAAGCCATCGACTTTCTCTTGCCCATTCTCATCTACCCCAAGATAAAGCCAGTACATTTCGGCTTCATCTTCTATCTCGTAAAACTCTAATATGTTGATTTCATTTACAGAGGTATGCAGCCCGTATTGCATTTCAGAGCCATAGACGCGCTCATAAATTGAACGTTCAGGGCTATCAAAGCTAATAGTGCTTTGCTCTTCAATGTCATTCTCACCAAGCCAGCATTCATAGCCATCGCGGGTAAATGAGGTAATCAGTGAACAATGCTTAGCGTCACTTTTATCGGCAAGCTTTGAGTTACTATCGAACCACACGCGGCGGATAGCCTCAGGTATCGGTGAGCGCCTAACCTCTTGGGTCGTTGACAGCATATCCTCACTGTCATCGTCAACAGTATGCAAGCGCCAAGCACCAAAGCCACAATCAATAGCGTCATCTTGAGCTATGCTAAAGCACTGTCTTGATTTTGATAGCCGTCTGTCTGTTCGATACTTGCCTTGCATAAACTCATCGAGATCATCGTTATCGCCTTTCTTGCTGCGATACTTAACCTCAACTTCATTCTGTCTAAACTCGGCCTGTATGTTCTTTCGCTCGCGGCCAATGATATTGAACTCACCAACAAACTGTGTTGTCGATGCCTCGCTCATCTCATCTTCAGTCTGAGACCACCTAGCAAAAGATAGATCGGGTATTCGCGCATCGCGTACATCAGACTGCGCTGATCTGTCTGTGTTGTATTTTTTAAGCTTCTTAGCTAACCCACTATCTTCATCAGTATAATTTTTCATCTTCTACCAATCATTTTAATGCGTGGGGGCGGCGCACTTTGTTTACGAACGTTACGTTTTAAAGGTATATCCATTGCCATCATAACACTATCCGCCAAATT
>JABSRR010000123.1 GCA_013215025.1 Pseudomonadales bacterium | reverse complement strand
AACCGCAGTTCGGCACCCAACATCTGCAGCAGATGTAGATTGGCCGCATAAATAAAGCTGAATGCCGCATCTTTGGCGATGGCAATTCTCTGCCCTTTTAACAATGGCTCAGGCACCGGGGTTTCAGCCGGCAAAAACTCAACGGCAGCTATGGTATTAAGCCACTGCATCACGCCTGCTTGCTCAAGCCAGTCGGCCCCGGCGTTAAAACGCTGCTCCAGTTCATCACTGACTTCATCAGCCTGCACCAAGCCCAAGTGACGCTCAGGCAGGGCAACCTGATCAGAGCGCGCAAGGCTACACAGCAATGGCAGCTGGTCGGGCAAGGCATCTGCAATCAACTGGCGATGACGAGCAGAACCGCAGTTATTGGCAATCAAACCTAACACATCAACATCATCGCGGAATGACGCCAGCCCGGTTGCAATCGCAGCAGCCGTTTGTGCCATGCCTTTTACATCCATCACAATTGCGAGGGGCAAATTAAATAATGCCGCCAAATCGGCACTGGATGGCTCACCATCGAACATCCCCATAGCGCCCTCAACGATGATTAAATCAGCGTCTAACGATGCTTGGTATAATGCTTGTTGGCAATAAGCCTGTCCAGCCATCCACAGGTCTAACTGCACAACCGGATGCTGCGATGCCTGTGCTAAGATTTGCGGATCGAGATAATCGGGTCCGGTTTTAAATACTTTGACCGATTTGCCTTGGCGCTGAAGTAAGCGTGCGAAAGCTGCAGTAATTGTGGTTTTACCCTGTCCCGAGGCGGGTGCAGCTAAGAAAATGGCTGGACAATAACTTGGGCGGCTCAAAATTCAATCCCTGCTTGGGCTTTGACCCCTGAGCGAAAGGCATGTTTTTCATCTTGCACAATCGAAATCGTATCGGCAATCTCCTGCAAAGGCAGCGCCATAGTGCGACCTGTCACAATTACCGACTGCATTAAGGGGCGAGACTGTAATGCATCAACAACGGGTAACACCGGCAAGTAATCGTACTTAAACATATAGCTAAGCTCATCGAATACCAATAGATCATAGCTGTCATCTTGCAACAGTTGCTCAGCTTTTTGCCAAGCTTGTTGAGCAGCCGCGATGTCTTGCTCACGATCCTGCGTTTCCCAAGTAAATCCATGCCCCATGACAAACCAATCGACCTGCGGGTGATCTCTGAATAATTTGAATTCGCCGGTTTCAAGCCGGCCTTTAATAAACTGAATTACAGCACATTTTTTACCATGCCCCAGTGCACGAGCCATCGTGCCAAACGCGGAACTGCTTTTACCTTTACCATTACCTTTAAGCAGAATGAGCACACCACGCTGCTCGGTTGCCTTGGCAATTTTTGCGTCCATCACGGCTTTTTTACTCGCCATTCGGTTTTTATGCTGGGTATCTGTCATAAAGTTCTCATCGCTTGCTTAGCTCGCAACCTCGCAACCTCGCAACCTCGCAACCTCGCAAAAAAGTACCGCCTAGGCACTCAGATTCGCATTAAGCTGCATATATTGCGCCTGCAGTATTTCAGCTAACTGTTTTGATTTTCCGCGTCTTACCTGCGATTGCTCGCTATCCACAACAATGCTGTCGCCATCGAGCTCATGCTGAAGCGATAGCTGCTGCACTCGCCCATCGGTGATAATGGTATTTTTAAATCGCACCGAGGCATCTTTACGCTGCTGTTGCAGCTGAAACTGTCGCATCTCTGCCAAGGCCTGATTGAGCGGCGTACCACCGGCAGCACTTATGCGATTCAGCTCTGCCAGCATTGACTTTGGCGCACGGCGCAGATCAATCAGCTTACTGACCTGTTGATTTCCAAAACCTAACAGCATGAATTGCTCACGCGCCAAATAGGCCTGCTGCGCAAGCTGTAAAATCAAACCCTTAGCTTTAGCAAACGCGCGGTTATCCAAAACCGATGCCGATGTATCCAGCAACACTAGGTTTACTACTCGCTCACCCCGTTTACGCTTAGCATAGTGCAAGGTTTTAAATGGCCGCTTACCGTAAGACGCGAGCAAGGTCTTAAACCAGCTAACCTTATCACCAGCCTGTTGCGACATATAGCCACGCGGCGCAAACTGTTGTGCCTGCCTGCTGCCCGCACTATTTAATGCATTGATAGCAGCGACTTGCGTATGCGGCAGATTCTGCGCTGCAAAAGCTAAAGTCATATCGTTAGCCTCGAGTAACTGCTGCTCAGCTGGCATGCTACCCCAATCGCCTTGCGCCTTTGAGTCTGCTGTTGCTTGCGATGCAGCAGAATGATCGCTGGGTCGTTGAAACGGCGATGATGAGCCTGAGGCTCCTGTATTAGGTGGTTCTGTTTTAGGTGGTTCTGTATTAGATGGCTTTGAATGAGGTGGCGCGGAATTAGGCGGCTGCTGGTCATGACGCCGATGTGACAAGACTAGCTGCTCGACAGCTTCAATATCATCTATCTGCACCTGCCTGCGCGCCGCTAAACTGGCATGCGCTAAAGCTGCCTGCAGCCAGACGATATCGGCACGCAAGCCATCAACGCGCGCATCGAGGCATTTCTGTGCAATAAGTTGACGTAACTCTTGTTCACAGACCACTTCCGTCAATAAGCGCTGCGCCGCAACAATTTGCTGCTGCAGTTGCTGTTGCTGAGNCTGGTATTGCTGACAAAAGCCAAGCGGGTCACGATCGAACTGTTCACGCTGGCTAACAATAAACATACGATCATCAACACTGTATTGATTATCCAGCGCAACATGCAAGCCAAATCGATCTTGTAACTGTGGCCGCAGTTCCCCCTCATCCGGGTTCATTGTACCCAGCAAAATAAAATTTGCCGAATGCTGATGACTAATGCCGTCGCGTTCGACAATATTGACACCGCTGGCCGCCACATCAAGCAGATGATCAACCAAATTATCCGGCAGCAGATTCACTTCATCAAGGTATAAGATACCTTGATCAGCTTTTGCCAATAGCCCGGGCTGGAACTTTAATTGATCGTTATCTAACACCTGTTGTAAATCTAAGGTGCCTACCAGCATCTCTTCGCTGGCGCCCAGCGGTAAGGTAACAAATGGCTTAGTTTGACCGGTGTCCAGCGGTAAAATATCCGCTAAGGCACGCGCCAAGGTTGACTTAGCCGAACCACGGGGGCCGCTAATCAACACGCCGCCGACTAGCGGATTGACTGCAGCAAGCAATAGTGACAGCTTAAATAAACCTTGCCCCTGAACCGCTGCAAACGGAAACGCTGGTTTAGCCGTTGGCATAATCTGACTGCTGGTTTGCATGCGCAGTTAAGATCCAACGATTCAGCGCCCAGGCTGAAACCAAGCCAAGGCTTAACCAAAACAATAGATTTGCCGCACCGCTGGCGACAATAAACTCCTGATGAAGACGATTTAAATTGGCCAAGGCCTCCGCATCAGGGTGATTAAACGCTGCCCCAGCATGATGCGGGATAGGCAGCAAATAAGGGAACACCAGCGCAACAACACCAAGCACTTTGTACCAGCGTGGCGCAAACGCTAGCACTAATAAACCCAGCATCACNGCCAGCACGGTAAATAGCCACCAAGCCTGGCGGAAAGCAATTGGCTCAGCTTCAATGCCTGGAATTTCAGGCGGCAACCCCAAACCTGGCGCGACAAAAAACGCGACAAAGCCTGATAAGCCCCAGATTAGCCCTTTTACTGGACTTAATTGCGTTAATCCCTGTAGCTGCAATTGCGACATCAATGCCAGCAGCACCGCAGCAAAGCCAATGCCCGCGGAGATATTTGAGATAATGGTAAACTGCGTTCGCTCAGCACCATCTGCTGGCGCCCAAGCCTCATCGCTATGCTCGTGATCGTGTGATTCGGGTATTTCGTAGGTTTCAGCAGCATAAATAATTGGATTCACTGAATACACTTGAATCGCACTTAATATTAAGCCAGCAATCAGGCCGACAAAAATGGCGGTAAAAATCGTTCGTCTAAAAATCATGTTTTATCCCTACACTGACGCAAAAAACCCAAGTCCTAAAGGCTTGGGCCGTAAATCATTGAAAGAGTAGCACTGTGCTGTCAATTAACGAGACAGCAGAGTTAGCCGCAGTTTTAGTGGCAAGGAAAAGCTAGCGCGTGACGGGTATCATGCGCCGCATTGTGCGCGGCTTCCATCGGTAAAAAGCCAACGGCAAATAAGATTAACGCGCCAAAGGCCATGGCCGATAAATTCTGCAACAGCGGTGATAAAGCAGACTGTGNCTGAACGGACTGTTGAGCTGAAACTTGAGTAGTCATGAATTTTCCTTATGCACCCACCGTGCAAAAAATTTTAGCAAACTGTTAAGGCCGGTCTTCGGGCTCCAAGAGTGTTGANTCGGCTTACGCCTTCCCAGTCAAAGCCAGTGGCGATGTAAACCGCTCTTATTACCGATGCGGGGGCAGCGATGGAGTTAAACCATACTTCCCGATTATCTGCTGAAAAACCCGAAGCAAAGCTTTCTGGCTATAAGCAGCACCTAAACAGGCTGTAATTTTAGCAGCATCAAGACAGAATGTGAATGCTACATACGTCGCAATTGATAACGTGATTGATCCACCTTGGCAGAGTTGCCAATACTGACACATTGATAACCTTGTTGCTGTAACCAGGCGTTAAAGCGACTTTGATACAGCTGCTGACGAAATTGTTGATAGCTGCAGAGCCGATCAGCCTCAATCCATACGTATAAGTCTTGCAGCGAGAACTCAAGGCTGCCTTGCTGCAAGCGCATACTGCCAAGCAGCGCTACCTTTTGCGCCCCCTGCAGTTCAGGGTCAGCCTGCAAAAGCGCGGCAAACTTTGCCTGCAGTTGCTCAATCATTTGCTGTTGCGAGTTCGCATTGCTGCAGCTCAACATTAGCTTCAGCAATGATTTGCCATTTTTGTTCGCGACTAAGGCGCTTAATCGCCGCCTCACGTTTTGAAGCCAAGGCTCGATTAGCAAACGTCTCGGAATAACAAATGCGACTCGGCTGATGCGCGCGAAAATATCGGGCACCGCGTTTAGCCAGAGATTTTGGCGTGCCTGTAAATGCTGCAGAGTGCTCGCTGAAACGTCGCTCAATGTCAGTGCTGATACCGGTATAAAGTTGGCCGCTGACGGTCTCAATCATATAGACAAACCAACACATCAAAAGCAGCCCCTAAGCCTTTGCTGAATGCTGAAATAATTAGCCATCACGCTCAGCATGCATTGGATTGGGCATGGGCTCAAGCAAGCTGAATCTTGGCTGCAGCACACCATTGCGCTCAACGCTCTCAGTAAACATCGATAATGGTCGCAGCCAAAGCCCAAATTCGCCGTAAAGGGCACGATAAACAACCATCAGCTCTTCCGTCTCGCTATGTCGCGCAACTTCATAGACGCGATATTTAGCACCTTTGTAGTGCTGATAAATACCGGCAGGTAAATCATTTTGCATAGAAAAAACGAACTCGCCCGAGCCTAAGTTAAAGAATAAACGGAATAATAACCTTGCGTGACGCAGGGTATTGCTCACCAAATTTTTGCTTGTACCACTGATGCTGCTGAAACGCGCGTGGGATTAAATTTGCCATGGTCACCAATAACACAAATACCGCACCTAAATTCCAAGTGGCAATGGCAAACCCTGTAAATGAAATAATCTCGGTAAAGTAACTAGCATTCGTCACATACTTGAATAAACCACCTTCGGGAATGCGATACACTTTTTCACCGCTGGCCACTTCTTGCTTACTGCGCAAGTTACGAATAATCGCATCAGAGTGCAGGTTGCCAAAATAGCCGATAAAATAGATCAGCATACCAATAATAAAACGTGGGTCAGTAAACCAGTCAAGCGTGAATTGATCTGAAAGCTCGGCAATAAACACCGCATTTAAATAGCCATGCAGGGCCGTGACAAACCATCCGGCCACCACAATCATCACGCTGAAACTGCCTTTTGCGCCCTTGGCCACGCGCATAAGCATCGGAAAAACAAAGCCACGATTGCCGTAGTGAATCAGCCAAATACCTAAAAAGAATAGCGGCACGGCCTGCAGGCTATGCTGACCTGCAAAATAAAAAATTAAAAACGAGAGCGTGGCCGGCAGCTCCATCAAAAACCAGCCCCATTTAGGCGAAAAATTGAAGCCAACATCACCTTTTGACAGCTTGCCGTAGGGCGCCTGCATAATAAAGCCACCGATTACAATCAGCGCCACATAGCCAAACGCAATTTTTAAAACCAAATTATAAGTATCAGGCTGTAGTAAATAGTCCATTCGGAACCCTTATATCATGTCGATTTTTTTATAATTTCTAAACGAATCGTATCGTAATTTCTAAAACTGACACAATCAGTTTTTGATGACGGTGTTTTAAGATTGACCCAAACGGTCAGTTTCGCTATGGTTCGCCCAGATTATCTTCCTGATTACATACCACTGCAACTATGGCCGGCAAGAAAAAACTCTCATTTGAACAAGCACTGGATGCGTTAAACACTACCGTGGCCGCAATGGAATCTGGCGAACTCTCTTTAGAGCAGTCGTTAGCGGCGTTTGAGAAAGGCATTGGCCTGATCAAAGACTGCCAGGCGTCACTGGATGCAGCCGAGCAGAAAGTGCAGCAGCTCATCGAAACGCAGCAGGGTTTTGACACCAGCGACTTTACTCTCGACGAGTAAATATTTATGCAGCTTGACACTTATTTAGCCTCGGCCAAAGTGCGCGTTGACGAATGCTTAAGCCAGGCGATTGATCAGCAGCTAGAAACAACGGCGGCATATCCCAATAGCCTACAGCGCCTCGCAGAAGCCAGCCATTACGCCACTGCCAATGGCGGCAAGCGTATCCGCCCGGCATTATTTTTCGCCACCTTGGACGCCTTGGAAGAAACGGGTTTAATCATGCCCAACGCTGAAGACTGTGCTCTAATTGCTAGCAGCATAGAGTGTATTCACAGCTATTCTTTAGTGCACGATGATTTACCCGCGATGGACGATGACGATCTTCGCCGTGGGCAAGCTAGCTGCCATATCGCTTACGATGAAGCTACCGCGATTCTGGTTGGCGATGGCTTGCAAGCGCTTGCTTTCGAGTTATTGAGTCAAACCCAGCTACCGGCGACGATTCAAATCCAGCTGGTTCAGGCACTGGCTCAAGCAGCTGGTAACCAGGGCATGGTAGGCGGTCAGGCGATAGATTTAGCGAGCGAAAATCAGACCATCACGCTCACTGCATTAGAACAGCTGCACCGCTTAAAAACCGGCGCCTTAATTCGCGCCGCGGTACTGATGGCGGCTATTAGCATGAATGCTAGCCCCTCGCAGCGCGATGCATTAGCGCAGTTCGCCAACGCCGTAGGGCTTGCGTTTCAGGTGCATGACGATGTGCTCGATATCGAGTCGGACACCGCCACGCTAGGCAAGACCCAAGGCGCCGATCTCGCTTTGAATAAATCTACCTACCCAAAGCTTATCGGCTTAGCCGCAGCTAAAGCAAAAGCCTCGGCACTGCTGCAACAAAGCTTGGCCGCTCTTGATCAACTTGGCGGCGACGCTGAAGCGCTTCGGATGATTGCGCGCTTTGCTGTAGAAAGACAGCACTGAACAAGGTTTTTTAAAGCCAAGCCTAACTAAATCAGGTAAAATCGCGCGGTTTTGACGTATAGATCATAGCCTTACTATGCTAAGCATGATGAAACACTCGCTTGATATTCTTGGGGATTTTTTGTGACGCAACGCGAATTTAGCGACATACCTAGCCGCCGACCAGTGACTACGCTACTTGATAGCATTGAGTCGCCCGCCGACCTACGTGAATTGTCAGCATCGTCATTAATCACCCTAGCGGATGAGCTGCGCGAGTTTCTGCTTTACACCGTCGGACAAACCGGCGGCCACTTTGGCGCAGGCTTAGGTGTGGTAGAGCTAACGATTGCCCTGCATAAAATCTTCAACACCCCTGAAGACCGCATCGTGTGGGATGTTGGGCACCAGTGCTACCCGCATAAAATCCTAACCGGGCGGCGTGAGGCGATGGCCAGCCTTAGACAACAAGGCGGTATTGCAGGCTTCCCAAAGCGCAGCGAATCAGCGTTTGATACCTTTGGCGTGGGTCACTCCTCGACCAGCATTTCTGCCGCTCTAGGCATGGCAATTGCCAACGCGAATAAAAATGATGATCGTCACTGTGTTGCCGTTATCGGCGATGGCGCAATGACTGCAGGCATGGCTTTTGAAGCGCTCAATCATGCCAGCCACAGTAATGCTAATTTGCTGGTCATATTAAATGACAATCAAATGTCGATTTCTAAAAATGAAGGCGGTTTAGCCAGCTATTTTGCCAAAATCTGGGCCAGTAAAACCTATTCCAATGTGCGCGAAGGCGGCAAAAAAGTGCTGTCGCATTTACCGCAGCCCGCACAGGAGCTGGCGCGCAAAACTGAAGAACACTTAAAAGGCATGGTTAGCCCCGCTACGCTATTTGAAGAGCTGGGCTTTAATTATATTGGCCCGATGGATGGCCATGATCTGCCGCTATTGCTCAACACGCTGAATAATATGCGCGAATTTAAGGGCCCACAGCTGCTGCATATCATGACGCAAAAAGGCCAAGGCTTTGCCCCAGCAGTCGCAGACCCTATCGGCTACCATGCGATCAGCAAAATCGCTGCCGCCAGTGAGCGTCAGCAGCCTGCGCAAAATGCTGTGAAAGCTCCGAAATATCAAGATGTTTTTGGTCAGTGGCTATGTGATACCGCCGCCGAGGATCAACAGCTTATCGCAATTACCCCCGCCATGTGCGAGGGCTCTGGTATGTTAGCCTTCGCCCAGCAATACCCAGAACGCTTTCATGACGTTGCCATCGCCGAACAACACGCGGTTACCTTTGCTGCAGGCCTCGCCTGCGACAACAGCAAGCCAGTAGTGGCGATTTATTCAACCTTTTTACAACGCGCTTATGATCAGTTAATTCATGATGTAGCGCTGCAAAATCTAGATGTATTATTTGCCATTGATCGCGCCGGCCTTGTCGGTGAAGACGGCCCCAGTCATGCCGGCAGCTTTGACCTAAGCTACTTACGCTGTATTCCTAATATGCTGATCGCAACACCCTCGGACGAGAACGAAACCCGGCTGCTGCTAAACAGCTGCTACCATTATCCTGGCCCTGCGGCTGTGCGCTATCCGCGTGGCCAAGGGACAGGTGTAATCATGGATGCTGGCAATCAACGGCTTGAAATTGGTAAGGCCAAACTGCTGCGCGAATCCGATCAGCCGCAGGTATTAATAGTTAACTTTGGCACGCTCTTAAAAAATGCCTTACCAGCCGCCGAACATTTTAATGCCACGGTCTTAGATATGCGTTTCGTGAAACCGCTGGATACTGACGCCCTGCAACAGCATATTGCCGCCGCCGAGCTGGTGGTAACCCTGGAAGAAAATGCCGTGATGGGCGGCGCCGGTTCCGCTGTGGTTGAATATATGATGCAGGCTGAGCTCATAAAACCTGTGCTGCAGCTTGGCCTACCCGATCAGTATATAGACCACGGCAAACACAGTGAGTTACTGCAGCAATGCGAGCTCAGCAGTGAGGCTATCACGGCCCGCATCGC
The DNA here is from genome assembly GCA_013215025.1 of Pseudomonadales bacterium. Classification (NCBI taxonomy): domain Bacteria; kingdom Pseudomonadati; phylum Pseudomonadota; class Gammaproteobacteria; order Pseudomonadales; species Pseudomonadales bacterium. The sequence continues at coordinate 3,444 of JABSRR010000123.1, read as the reverse complement.
GGCAAAACTCGAAGCCCACTAAGCGGCCTGAATCGTTTTCAGGGCCGCAATGCGCAAATCTAGCGGCGGATGCGAGGCAAAAGCCTTGGCCATACTGCGTTTAAACCCCGGCGAAATACCAAATGCCTGCATGGCTTCTGGCATATCAGTCTGCAGCGACTGCGTGTCCGTAACTGGCTGCTCATACTCACGCTGCAACGCCTCTAATGCACTGATCATCGCCGCAGGCGAGGTTAATGCCGCCCCTGCCGCATCGGCTCGGTACTCACGAAAGCGCGAAAACCACATCACAATCATTGAGGCAAATACTGCTAATACCATTTCAATCAGCATGACCATCATATAATAACCAATGCCGCCCGAACGTTCATTTTTGAACACCATGCGATCGATAGCGGTGCCGATAATTCGCGCAAAAAACATCACAAACGTATTTATCACGCCCTGCAGCAGGCTTAAGGTCACCATATCTCCATTGGCAACGTGACCTACTTCATGCGCTAATACCGCCTCTACCTGCTGACGATTCATTTTTTGTAGTAAACCCGCACTGACCGCTACCAGAGCATTATTTTTATTCCAGCCGGTGGCGAAGGCATTCGATTGCGCGCTGGGGAATATACCAACATCGGGCATGCCAATGCCGGCTTGCTGCGCAAGACGCTCGACGGTTGCAACTAGCCATTGCTGCTGCGCCGTTTGTGGCTCGCTAATCAACTCAACCTTAGCGGACCACTTAGCCATTGACTTCGACATCAGCAAGGAGATCATCGAACCGGTCATGCCAAATACGGCACAAAAAATCAGCAAGCTAGTAAGATTGAGACCGCTGCCAGATTGATCGAGATAATGCTGCACGCCCAAAATATTCAGGGTAATACTGGCCACCAGCAAAATCGCTAAATTAGTCAAAATAAATAATGCAATACGCATAAATAGTACTCCGTTAAACTGGCTTGATCTTNTCTATCTATATACCTATCTATGGTCGATATGCAAATTTTAAAGCCTATTCTGCCAATTTATTAGCGCTGTGTTTGTGCTGCAAATGCACGACATAAAAAAACCCGCATAATGCGGGCTTCGTCGATGAGCGCTGCTTAAGCAACGAGATTTAAGCAATCTTCTTTAATATAACTGGCAGACCATCAGCCGTTTTCGGCAGCGGGAAGCTTTCCATTTTAGGGCTGTAGTTGTCAGGCAGTGTCCACTCATATTTAAGCAGGAACTGATGCATAAAGCATTTGACGATCATATTCGCGAAATGCATGCCGATACACTTATGTGCACCGCCACCAAATGGCATCCAGGCAAATGAATGCGACTTATGCTCTTCACGCGGAGGGGCAAAGCGCATCGGATCAAACTTCAGCGGCTCGCTCCAGTACTCTTCCATATAGTGATTATAGATAGGCGGCACATAGATCACCGTATCGGCTGGCACATGATATCCGCCGATCTCGCAATCTTTGGTGGTGCGACGCTGCATAATCGATACTGACGGCGCTAAACGCAGGCTTTCTTTAAACACATACTCCATCATCTCAACGCGATCTAAGTCATCGTACTCAAGATAAGGCTTGTTTAAACTGCGTGCTTCTTCACGCAACTTTTCTTGCCATTCAGGGTTTTGCGCGGTGTAGAGCAACACATGGTTCAGCGTTGAGGTGGTGGTATCGTGCGCTGCAAACAGCAAAAATGAGGCCTGTGGGATCAGGTCTTCATTTGAGAAATACTCACCGTTGTCTTGTTTTTCTTTCACCATATGCGAGAGCATATCTTTGCCGTCGCCGGCACGACGCTGAGGAATAATGTCTTCAAAATATTGCTCTAAATAACGCGCACCGTTTTTGCCGCGATGGTATTTAAACGGCGGCATATCCAGCTTCACCAGGCCCAATAAGCCTTCCTCTGAAATATCTAAAAAGGCTTTATTCAGCTTATCCATCTCGGGGCCTAGCTGCTCTACACCGATAAATACCGTGGCACCAATGTCTAGAAGCGTCTTTTTGATTGCCGGGAAGAACAAGAAATTTTTCTCTTGATCCCAACCCTGCATATTGCTCTCAAAAAGCGGGTTCATAATATTGGTGTATTCGCGCATTTGATCATTTTTAAACGCGGTCTGAAACATCCGGCGCTGCACACGGTGATCATCGTGATCTCGTAGTAACAGTGCTTTGCGATAGAAATTAGCTAAGGTGGTGTCATAACCCATCTGCGCCGAGAAGCACTTATCTTTATCAATATAAATTTGCTTGTAATTTTCAGGCCCTACCACTAATAAACCGGGCAGGCCGCCAATTTTGGTCTTAAAAACCTCGCCATGCGCTTTGTAATTGCGGTCAACATAGCCATAAAGGTCGTTTAATAACTCAATCGTATTACCGATATAGGGGATCCAGCCGTAGCTGCCTGGCACATGGTCGAGTTTTTTATTATTTGGTCTAGACTGATAAGACAGGTCTATTTCGGCTTTAGCACCCATTGAAATCTCCAGTATTCTGAGTGAGTTAGACTACTTTAACGCCTACGCGAATAACAATTAGGCAAAAGCGGTAAAGTAGGTGAAAAATTGCGCCAATCTTAGCATGGAAAATCTGTCTAAAAGATTAAGCGTCGTTCATTCTCGAACATTTGTTCGACAAGGGAAGTATATATGGTTGATTCGAATCCACAAGCTCCACTACAATCTATTACATATCGGCATACTTTAAACAGCAGCCAGGACGATGCTGCGCAGTTTGGCCACCTTTTGGCTGATCAGGGATATGATATGCACCAGACACAGCTTTCAAGTCGCGATTTTAAGTCCGCACTGCTCGATAGCAAGGTGTGCGACTTAGACAGTTTCTTATACGCCAGCGAGGCTTTCTTAAGCCAAAATTGCCGCTTGTTTGAACAAGCATTGTCAGAACAGCAGTCATTGCTGATGCAAGCGGCCAAACAAACTGACGATATTTCCAGTAAAGAGCAGCTGATTGATGCAATCGATATCTGCCAACGCGATGCGCCGGCGATCATCAGCCATTTTATTGCAAGGTTTTGCCATCAACTTCAACAGCTGTTGGGCTCAGCTACTCCCGCCAAAGCCAGCCTAGAAAGTGAAACCAGTCCTAGCATGCTGGCCAAACAAAGCCTGATTGCAAACTGTCATCGCTATTATGGCGAGCAACTTTCTGATCAAAGTCGCCTGCTGCAGCAGATATTACCCAAGCTTGAGATCAGTCAAGCTAATAACCCCTTCGCACCCGCCCTATTGGTCGACGCTGCTTGTCAAAGCCTGTTAGCACAGTCATTCAGCGAAGAAAGCCTGGCAAATATTATTAACAGCCTCGATTATTTTTGGTTTGCGAAATTAAAATCTGTTTATCAAAGCTTTAGCGACATGCTTAGAGAGCCGCAATATGCACAGCATAATGACGTAGTAGGCAACAACTCGGT
>JABSRR010000122.1 GCA_013215025.1 Pseudomonadales bacterium | reverse complement strand
ACGAAACGCGGTTGCCTGCTCTACCCGACCAATACGTTGATCCTTGCCTTCGAAGTTGCGGCCTAAGCCGAGTGAATAACAGCTTAGGCCAAGATTATTAAGAAAATACTTTAAGCCCGTCATAGAGCCATCAGTGCCTCCATAACCGGGAAACAGTAATACTGGGTGCGGTTCAAATAGCGTTTCATCTTTTAGACGCTGCTTGGTGAGATAGCGTGCAAGACCGATAGTCTCAAACGTTGCGCGTGGAATATCGGTAATCAGATCGCTGGTATTCGGCATCGGGTGCAGTGCTGTCACGATTCTCTCCTTATTGGGTCATATTAAATTTTTTACGCGCCTTGCTAGGCTTCAGATTTTTCATAGCTAATAGGCTGCAGCTAACTGCTGTGCCATAGGTAAAACAAACTGCTGCGCACCATCACTCAATTCTGTATCAAAATTCAACTCGGTTGCACGTAGTTGCAAGTCGATATCGCCTGCGGTAGCAGAGCCGTATAAACGATCACCTATAATCGGTATGCCTATCGATGCTAGATGTTGTCGAATTTGATGTTTTCGACCCGTTTTTATAACCACATCTAACAGCGTCACTGTTGGGCAGTTAAATATCTCTTGTGATTCTGCCATGTTTATTTCGCGCAGGCTTGTCACTTCTGTATGGGCGGATTTATTATCAACCGGAGTGTCTATAAGAGTTGTATGGCAATGCGCTGCATAGTGAGCACCCGACACGATTGCCTGATATCGCTTATATACCTGCCGCGACGCAAAGCGCTGCGCTAGGTCTGCTGCACAGTTTTTACTGTGCGCCACGATCACCAGGCCTGAGCTTGCCTTATCCAGTCGATGTACAGTAAAACATGGCTTGTTTGACTGAAACTGTTTTTCAACAAAGCGACATAAGGTTGTATGGTCACCCCATAAACTGCCCTGACACAGCATTCCCGATGGTTTATGCCATACCGAATAATCACCGCCGTCGTGTATTAAGTTGGCAGCCTGTGGCTGCAAGGCCTGAATAGCAGGGTTGAAATATAGCTCTAAGACATCACCCACTTTCATTCGACTATCGGCGCGGCGCAGACGTCGGTGGGTTTTACCACGGCTAAGCCATACCGCGCCATTGTGCATGATTTTTTTGATCGCCGTAGCGGAGATACCCGATGCTTCGGCCAATAGCACGCTTGGCTTATGCTCAAGCTGCTGCAGGCTGTCAATCGAGAGCTGTAGTTGAATCTTTTCAGGCATTACAGTCATCGCTAGGTTTCATTCTTAGCAAATGCTATGCTTAGTATTTTTAAAATTCAAGATGTAAACATGCAAGTTTTAGTGACTGGTGCGGCCGGTTTTATTGGCCATAAGCTCTCAGAAGTTCTTTTGGCCCGCGGCGATTCGGTTGTCGGGATTGATAATTTAAATGATTATTATGCCGTAGCGCTTAAACAGGCACGTTTAGCCCGACTCTCGGCAACAGCAAACTTTACTTTTTACCCTATTGATATTGCAGACCAAGCGGCTATTCAGAAACTGTTTCGCGAGCACCGCTTTGACCGCGTCGTCAATCTCGCGGCGCAGGCTGGCGTTCGTTATTCCATCGACAACCCTATGGCTTATATTGAGGCTAACCTCACTGGCTTTGGACATATTTTAGAGGCCTGCCGTCATAACCACGTTGAACATTTGGTTTATGCCTCGTCAAGCTCGGTTTACGGTGCTAATGAATCAATGCCGTTTCGAGTTGAAGACAATGTTGATCATCCCGTCAGCCTGTATGCGGCCAGCAAAAAAGCGAATGAGTTAATGGCGCATACATACAGCAGTCTGTATCAACTGCCCACCACCGGCCTGCGTTATTTTACCGTGTATGGGCCATGGGGCCGACCTGACATGGCGCTGTTTAAATTCACTGAAGCAATGCTGGCGGGCAAAGCGATTGACGTATACAACTATGGTAATCACCAGCGTGACTTTACCTATATTGATGATATTGTCGACGGAACGGTCAAAGCCTTAGACCGAATCGCCCAACCCAATCCAAACTGGCAGGCAGCAAGCCCAGACCCTTCAAGCTCTTACGCGCCTTATAAGATCTATAATATTGGCTGTCATCAGCCTGTTAACTTATTGGACTTTATTCAAACTTTAGAGCGCTGCCTTGGCATTGAGGCTAAAAAAAATATGCTGCCGATGCAGGCCGGTGATGTACAAGCCACCTTTGCCGATGTATCGCAGCTGATGCAAGACACCGGTTATCAACCGAGCACCTCGATCGATGAAGGTATCCAGCAGTTTGTTCATTGGTACAAGGATTTTTATGCCGTCTAAACACTCAACACCTAGCACATTAACAGCGTCAACGGCTTGGCAGGCGCTGATTCAACATCAACAAGAAATGTTGGGTTTCAACCTCAACCAAGCCTTTGCCGATAATTCATTGCGCGCCGAACTGCTAAGTCTTGAAAGCTGCGGTATTTATTTCGACTATTCTAAGCATTTAATCAAACCGCAAACGCTGAAGCTGTTATTTGATCTTGCAGCACAACAGCAGTTGCAATCGCGCATTCAGGCCTTATTTGCAGGTCAGCATGTCAACAATACAGAAGATCGTCCTGCTTTACACACCTTATTGCGCTATCAAGATTCAGCGCATGTACCGCGCAGTTTACAGCCTATATTTGCCGACGTCGTCAAGGTCAAACAGCGCATGCGTGAAGTTTCACAACAGGTATTAACGGGTCAGATACGCGGCTTTAGCGGTAAGCCATTTACCGATGTTGTGCATATTGGTATTGGTGGTTCTGATCTTGGTCCTGCGATGATTTACCAGGCATTATCCGCTGTTCATCAACCGGGCATTCGCTGTCATTATGTGGCCAATATATGCGCTAACGATATTACTGAAACTTTAGCCGCGCTTAACCCGCATACCACCCTATTTATTCTTGCATCCAAATCTTTCACCACACTTGAAACATTAGAAAATGCGAATACTGCAAGACGCTGGCTACTTGCAAGCTTAGAGCAGCCTGAGGCGGTTGCTGCGCATTTTTATGCGGTAAGCGCTAAACCTGAAAAAGCCGCCGCTTGGGGCGTTAAACCTGAGTTTGTGCTGCCATTTTGGGACTTTGTCGGTGGCCGTTATTCGAGCTGGTCTGCTATAGGCTTGTCGCTCTGTATTGGGCTTGGCTATGAACACTTTGAAGCACTTTTGAGCGGCGCCGCCGCTATGGACCAGCACTTCTTGCATGCTGCGCCAGAACAGAATATGCCAATCATTTTAGGCCTGCTGGGTATATGGTATACCAATTTTTGGCAACGTCAGGCACATGCGGTTGTACCCTACGATCATCGTCTGCGTCGCTTTCCGCAATTTTTACAACAGCTAGAAATGGAAAGTACCGGTAAATGTGCCAACCTCGATAATCAACAGATTGATTATCAAACCTGCCCGGATATTTGGGGGGAAGCTGGCTCCAATAGCCAACACTCCTTTTTTCAACAGCTGCACCAAGGCAGTGATTTTACCCCGATAGATTTTATTGCCGTGGCCTCAGCGCCACACGGTTTACAAAGCCATCAGGATTGGCTGCTAGCAAACTGCTTTGCACAATCGCGCGCACTGATGCTTGGTCAAACTGACAATACACCGGGGCTTGAACAACATAAATTTATGCCCGGCAACAAGCCTTCTAGCACGCTGATGATCGACACACTCACGCCTGCCAATCTCGGTGCATTGATGGCGCTATACGAACAAAAAGCCTTCGTGCAGAGTGTTATTTGGCACATCAACCCCTTTGATCAATGGGGCGTTGAATTAGGTAAAAAATTATCGCAATCGATTAAAGCTGAAATCGACCGCAATGCCGATTTTAACACCTTGTTAGCCGATGGCTTTGATGCCTCTACCGCATCGCTTCTGCAACGCTATTTACACAAGGCTGATTGAGACGCTTGACGCTTCAGCGCGTCTCTATTATCAATTTATTGTTTGTCTACCTATCTTCCTATCTGCCTATCCCTTCAAAGGGCTTTATTTTTCGTAAGCCTATATTCAAAACTTGTATAGCCTTGTTAGCTTTAGACTTATAACAGCTACTGGACGGTTCTCAGGTTTCATGCCATAGCTCTCAGAACTGATTGATTCGATCTATTAGTTAATATCAGCAAACGCTTAGAAAGTGACTGTAAAGACAAGTTAATTTGAAAAGTATTTAAACAGACATAAAAAAACCCGCACTAGGCGGGTTTTTTTATGCGTTATGCATGATGCATCTAGGCATTACTTCTGAGTAACAAACTCAGGGTAAGCTTCTAGACCACATTCGTGAACATCAACACCGTCGAACTCTTGCTCTTCAGTTACGCGGATGCCCATAACTGCTTTGATAATGCCCCAAGTGATTAAACTTGCGCCAAATACCCAAACAAAGATAGTCGCTAGACCAACAAGCTGACCAGTTACTGATGCACCACCAGTTACACATACAGCCATTACACCGAAGATACCAACAGTACCGTGAACAGAGATAGCGCCCACAGGATCATCGATTTTAAGCTTGTCTAGAGTAACGATAGAGAACACAACTAATGCACCACCGATAGCACCAACAATGGTTGCCGCTAATGGCGAAGGTGAAGCAGGATCAGCAGTGATCGCTACAAGACCTGCAAGTGCGCCGTTTAAGGCCAT
>JABSRR010000121.1 GCA_013215025.1 Pseudomonadales bacterium | reverse complement strand
TCGTTGGGTGGCTCTCGTGTTGATACCTCGGGCAGCGTTGCTCAGGCGACTCAGTCAGAACAGCGTTCGGGGCAGCGCAGCGAAGAACGCATTCGTCGAGTTTTGGATAGTGCTAAAGGGCAGTTGTACGGTATTTACAACCGTGCCTTACGCAAAAATCCAACCTTGCAGGGCAGGGTAACTTTCGAATTAGTGATTCAACCCAATGGCCGCGTTTCTGATTGTAAAGTCGTCAGTTCAGCGCTCAATGACTCAGGCCTTGAGCGTCGCTTAATTGCAAAAATGAAGCAATTAGATTTTGGCGCTGAAGATGTGGCTGTCTTGAAGACTCGCTGGGCAATCGACTTTTTGCCTAATTAAGCACTCCTCTAAAAGGCCGCATATGCGGCCTTTTTTTCTTTATCATCAAGTAAAACAGTAACTTAGACATAGTCCTGAATTAGAGTATTTATTCTAAAACTGCTGGGCATTTGTTCTGCTTTTTGCGATAATGCGCACAATTTTTTGATTAGCTGATTTATTTGCTAACGCATTACTATAATAACAAGGGGTTTTGCTTTGAAGTCGATTGTCCAGTCGAAAGTAGCTTGTGTGGATGCTCTCTTTAGCTCTTACTGCTTAAGCCATTCTTGCCAACGTGCCAAACATATACTTAAGGCAACTGTTGCCATTGCTGCAGTTGCAATAAGTTTCTCCACTTCGCTGCATGCTAAAGAACCCACGCGCGCAATACAGGCGGCGAAAGCCGATCGTTCTATGCTGCTCGACGTCGCTAGGGCAGGTAATCATATTGTTGCGGTGGGCGAGCGTGGTCATATCTTAGTGTCCGAAGATACGGCTGCTAACTGGCAACAAGCCGATGTGCCTGTGGCGCAAATGTTGACTGCTGTCAGTTTTCCTAGCTCGAAAGTGGGTTATGCAGTGGGCCATGATTCGCATATTGTGCGCTCTGAGGATGGTGGTCAAACTTGGACCTTAATTCGCGATGGTTTAAAAGCTCAGGCTGCCCTGAATGAGCTTGCGGTGAAAGATTGGGCGGCAGAATTGTCTCGCGTGCAGGGTTTGATTGATCAGGGGCTTGAGTTTGATCCAGAGCAACCAATGGCCTTTGAAGGGATGTCTTTAATCGAGCAGCTGGATGAAGTGCAGTGGTACTACGAATCGGCGCAAGATAAGCTCAGCGAAACCATTACTGCGCCACCATTGATGGATGTATGGTTCAGTAATGAAGAGCTCGGCTATGCAGCAGGTGCTTTTGGTAAGCTATTTAAAACCGAAGATGGCGGTCAGACGTGGCAAAACTTGAGCGGCAGTATTGGCAATATTGATGAATTTCATTTGAACGCGATTACTGGTGCTCACGGCGGTAGTATTTACGTTGCTGGCGAAGCCGGTTTTCTCGTCTATTCTCACGATAATGGCTCGAGCTGGCAGCAAGCAGATCTTGGCTATGATGGCACTATTTTCGGCCTTATAGCCTCTAAAGACGGTGCCTCGGTGATTGCTACCGGTCTGCGCGGTAATACCTTTATCAGCCGTGATAAAGGTCTCAGCTGGCAGCCATTAGCCACCGGTGTTGATTATTCTCTGTCGTCAGGACTGTTATTTGGCGATGCCAGTCTGATCTTAGTTGGCGCTGGCGGTAATATTGCCTTGAGTCAAAATAATAGCGAAAGCTTTGAGCAATTTATTTTGCCGGCACGCGCCTCATTATCTGCCGTCGTAGCCTTGCCAGAGAATCAGTTCTTGCTGGTGGGACAGGGCGGTTTTCACCGTTTTCAAATGCCTGTAACCGCACAACTAGCTGAATAAGTTTAAGGAATTTCGATGTCTGACCATTCTTCACTCAGCTCTTACCAGTACGGTTCTGAAGCTAAAATTTACGAGCGAGTTATTTTCAACTCGCGTCCTGTATTGCTGGTTATCTTTGCGCTTGCCACCTTGTTTTTAGGCTATCAAGCCAGTCAAATTAAACCCGATACTTCCTTTCTAAAGATGATTCCATCCAACCATCCCTTCGTTCAGAATATGGTGGACAATCTAGATAATCTTGGTGCTACCGGAACCCCTATCCAAATAGCGGTCGAGCACACCGAGGGTGACATTTTTGATGCAGAGTATATGGAGACACTGAAAAAAATCAGTGACGAAGTATTTTATTTGCCCGGTGTTGATCGTCGTTCGCTAGAGTCTCTTTGGACGCCAAATGTGCGTTGGTCAGAAGTGACAGAAGAAGGTTTTGAGGGCGGCCCAGTGCTGCCTAATGGTTATGATGGCTCACCCGAACGTCTTGAAGCGTTTCGTACTAATGTTTTACGTTCGGGACGCGTGGGATCCTTAGTCGCCGATAATTTCAACTCATCGATTGTGCAAGCGACTTTATTTGATCAAGATCCTGATACTGGCGAACAGTTAGACTATGCCGAGTTTTCGCGCCAGCTTGAAGAAAAAGTGCGCGATCAATTTCAGAGTGACAAAATCAAAATTCGTATCATAGGTGTGTCCAAGTTGATTGGTGACCTTACCGAGGGCGGCGAGAAAATCGGCGTGTTCTTCTTGGTCGCTTTCTTAATTACCATGGTCATGTTGTTCTGGTACACACGATGCTGGATAGGTGCGATTGTGCCGCTGGTTTGTTCAGTGATCGCGGTAATTTGGCAGTTAGGCCTGATTCGCTTAGGCATTTTTGAAAGTTACGGCATTGGTAACGGTATTTCGGCTTATTCGATGTTGGTGCCGTTTTTGGTTTTTGCTATCGGCGTTAGTCACGGCATTCAAATTATCAATGCGATCGCGATTGAACAGTCTGATGGTGCTGGTGCAGAGCTTGCCGCGCGAAAAGCATTTAGAACCCTCTATGTGGCTGGCATGACCGCGTTGATTTCTGATGGCATTGGCTTTCTAACGTTGCTATTAATTGATATCCAGGCGATTAAAGAGTTAGCAGTCGCGGCCGGTATTGGTATTGCGGTGATTGTGATGACCAATTTAGTACTGCTGCCAATTTTGATGTCTTACTTTGGTCTGACCAAAGCTGGGATTGCCCACGTCAATGAGAAAAGCCAAAAGCACCCGGTGTTTTTAGAAAAGCTGTCTTATTTTGCCCATCCGAAAGTTGCAACGGTATCGATTCTAATTGCGGTATGCGGCTTTGCAGTGGGTATTATTGGCGGCAAGGGCTTAAAAATTGGCGACTTGGATACGGGCGCGCCCGAATTGCACCCGGATTCGCGTTATAACCTTGATAATAAGTTTATTTCTGAAAACTATACCGTTAGCTCAGATATTTTTATCATCATGGTCAATACGCCGGAAGAAAAATGTTCTTTATATGAGAATGTTGAAGTTATTGATCGTTTTGGCTGGGTCATGGAAAATGTACCCGGAGTACAGTCGAGTGTTTCATTCAGTTTCGTTATTCGCTCGATCTTGATGGGCTTCAATGAAGGAAGTTTGAAGTGGAATAGTATTCCTCGTGATCAGCAAGCGATTAACTCAACGTTTTTCCAAATTCCGAGTCAGTTAGTCAGCACTGATTGCTCTTTTGCGCCGATTATCCTGTTCTTGCAGGATCACAAAGCCGAGACTCTAGATCGTGTTGTGGCTGCTGCTGAGCAGTTTATCGCCGATAATCCGATGGACAATCTTACCTTTACCCTGGCTACTGGTAATGCCGGTATTGAGGCGGCTACTAACGATGTCATTGCTGATGCTCAATCTCAAATGCTCATTGTGATTTATATTGTTGTGATGGTGCTCATTTTAGGTAGCTTTAGCTCGGTTGCAGCGGTTGCCTGTATTGTCATTCCCTTGGCTTTGACCTCATCTTTATGTCAGGCCTTAATGGCGCAGCTAGGCATTGGTGTGAAAGTAGCGACGCTTCCGGTGATTGCTTTGGGCGTTGGTATTGGGGTTGATTACGGTATTTATATCTATGGCCGACTGGAGACTTTCCTTGAGCGCGGCATGGGTTTGCAAGAGGCATACTTTAATACCTTAAAAACCACCGGTAAGGCTGTGCTATTAACCGGTATTGCGTTGGCGATCGGCGTTGGCACATGGATTTGGTCGCCGATTAAATTTCAGGCGGATATGGGTAAGCTGNTAACCTTTATGTTCTTATGGAATATGGTAGGTGCAATTTGGTTGCTGCCGGCTTTAGCACATTTCTTGGTTAAGCCTGAAAAAATGGTTAAGCGTGGCCGCCGCAAAGAAGACAAATTGCAGCAAAAATTAAACTCTGCATAGACAGCTTGCTTGACTAATAATTTTCGAGCTTGTTTGTTATACTTAATGGATTAATTGATGACTTTCTCCGTTGTCGCGGCAGCGTTGCAAAGTTCGTACGAATATGAGGAGACTCTGGTGAAAAATTTAAAGGCTATGCTAGGCCTAAGTCTAGTTGCAGCAGCCCTAACCTTGACCTTGCCGGCAACTGCCGCAGTGTCTAAGCAGGAAGCTACTAAGCTCGGCGCTGATCTGAATCCAATGGGTGGTATTCGTGCTGGCAATATTGATGGCTCGATCCCGGCTTGGACCGGCTCACTATCGGGCGTGCCGCAAGGTATGTCTTACCGAGGCTCCGGTGATGTGTACCCTGACCCTTATGCCAATGAGCAGCCGCTGTTTGTTATCAGCAAGAACAATATGGCGCAATACCAAGCCTCTTTGACGCCTGGCTTACAGGCCTTGATGAATAAGTTCCCTGAAACTTTCGTAGTGCCGGTATATCCGAGTCATCGTGATGCGCGCTGGTCCAAGCTGGTTGAGCGCCGCACTGCTTGGAATGCGGTTAATACCGTTTTAGTCAACGGCATTGACGGGCTGCGTAACTACACCGGTGGCGCACCATTCCCGATGCCAAAAACCGGCCCTGAGGTCATGTGGAACGGCCGTATCATTCACCCGCATCCAACCATTGTAGGTACTATGGATGATCAAGCAGTATATCTTGACGGTAAACGCCAACTGCGTCGTCAGAACCTGATCTCTGAATTCCCATACTCTTATCCGCAAAACAAGATTGGTGACACTGAAGCGCAAATTGGTATCAATGCCGGTTTGGTGCATGTGACAATTGATAAGCCTGCACGTTCCAAAGGTCAAATGACGGTAGTACATGAGCCGGTTGACCAAGTGAAAAATGCTCGTAAAGCTTGGGTCTATATTCCCGGTTCTCGTCGCGTTCGTCGCGCGCCAACCGTTGGTTATGATACGCCCGATGGCCCAGGTGGTCTTGTTACGGTCGACGATTCATTAGGCTTTAACGGTGCCATGGATCGCTATGACTGGAAGCTTATTGGTAAGCAAGAAATGTTTATTCCTTACCACAATTATAAGTTTGATACCCCATCAGTAAATTATGAAACATTGTTGCTGCCGGGTCATGCAAACCCAGACTATATGCGCTATGAAAAACATCGTGTCTGGGTGGTTGAGGCTAACTTGAAATCTGGTCAGCGTCACGTCTATGCAAAACGTCGTTTTTATATTGATGAAGATAGCTGGCATATTGTCTTGTTGGAGTCATATGATGGCCGTGGTCAGCTGTGGAAAGTGGGCATTTTGAATACCGTATATGATTTCGCGCTGAAGGGTTTTGTCGCTCGTGCGCAAATGTTCCACGACCTTCAGTCTGGTGCCTATATCACTACCCGTATGGTCAATGAAACGGCTCAGCCAAACTTGATGGCAACCCCTAAAGGTGAGTCATATTACTCGCCGAGTAACCTGCGTAAAATGGGTACTCGCTAAGCCTTATTGCTTATTAAAAACCCCCGCAATGCGGGGGTTTTTTTTAACCAAATTGTTACTTGTGATCCCATTGACGGTGAGACAGAATAGCACTCGAATTCCCAACGCCTGGCGTTTGTTGTTAAAAAATAGGTTTAATCATGAAAGTTGAAAATGTCGATACCTTAATAGTTGGCTCTGGCAATGGTGGCCTAACTGCCGCTATTGCGGCGAATGATTTTATCAGTGACAAAGTACTGGTGATTGAAAAAGGTGACACGATTGGTGGTACATCGGTTGTCTCTGGCGGCGGTATCTGGATTCCAAACAGTCATTATGCTAAAGCAGCGGGTGCGAAAGATTCCTTAGCAGAGGCCAAGGCCTATTTGCGCAGCACTATTCCCGAAGAGCGCGTGGCTGATCATTTGATCGATGCGTTTTTGGAGACTGGCCCAGAAATGCTCGAATACTTGGCCAAGCATACCAAGGTAAAGTACGAATCTTTGGCGATGTACCCGGATTATTACACCAATAACGAAGGTGCGCGCGAGGGGCATCGCTCTTTAGAGCCTAGTCCTTATAATCGTAAAAAATTGGGCAAATATGCCAATGTGATGGGCCACTCTCACCCAATGATGTCGGTTATGGGTATGTTCACGCTGACGCAAAAAGAAGCTCATGCGGCAATGACCGGTGAGAAGAAATTTACCTTTATTATGATTAAGCAAATGTTGGCTTATTTCTTGGATTTCACTCGCCTGCGCAAAAAACAGCGCAAGGGTAATCGGCTAAGCTGCGGTGCCGCAGGTGTTGGCCGTTTATTGGCATCTGTGATGGATAGAAATATTCCGATTTGGACTGAGACAGCCTTAACTCAGTTAATCACTAATGCTGATGGCGATGTGACCGGTATTATTGCTGAGAAAAATGGTGAGAAAGTGCAGATTAACGCTGCTAAAGGG
>JABSRR010000120.1 GCA_013215025.1 Pseudomonadales bacterium | reverse complement strand
TCGTCCCATAGATGCGGATTCTCAAGCTTGATTTGATTAATAACATCAATACCGAAGTTTAGGTGGGTTGATTCGTCGCGAAGAATGTATTGAAATTGCTCAGCAACGCCGGTCATTTTATTGCGTCGACCCATTGAAAGAATTTGAGTAAAGCCGCAGTAGAAGAAAATGCCTTCAGTCACGGCATAATAACCAATCAGATTCTCTAAAAACTTTTTATCATTTTCGATCGTGCCAGTTTGAAATTCAGGATCTGCAATAGCATGCGTGTGGCTGATAGACCACTGCGCTTTTTTTGCGATCGATGGGATTTCGTGGTACATGTTGAAAACTTCTTGCTCATCCATGCCAAGCGATTCAATACAATATTGGTAAGCATGGGTATGAATAGCTTCTTCAAACGATTGGCGTAATAAGTATTGACGGCACTCTGGGTTGGTGATGAGTCGATAGACGCCCAGTACCAGATTGTTAGCCACTAAGGAGTCGGCAGTTGAAAAATAACCCAGATTACGTTTTACAATAACACGTTCTGCATCTGTAAGGCCGTCGCTTGATTTCCATAGCGCAACATCTGCGGTCATATTTACTTCTTGCGGCATCCAGTGATTTGCACAGCCGTCTAAGTATTTGGTCCATGCCCAATCGTACTTGAAAGGTACCAGTTGATTAAGATCAGCGCGACAATTGATCATCGCTTTATCGCCTACTTCAACCCGCAAGTTTTTGCCGTTTTGGATGAGTTCAGCTTCACCTTCCGCGGTATCCATGCTGTCTATACGTTGAATAATGTCATCAAAATCACTCGACGCATTCGCGTCAGCTGCTTGAGGTGCTGAAGACGCCGCTGGCTCTTCAGACGACGAAGCGTTCAGTTGCGATTGCGTCTGCTGAATATCTTGATTCACTGTGGTGTCGGCCGCTGCGTCGGTTTTAGCGGCGTTGGCTAGCGCTTCAGCAACAGTGTTTTGGCTACTTTCAGCGTCTGTGTTTGGCGTTTGACTTGGCTCTGCTGTTAATTCAGCTGTAGCTTCTTTTTCAACGACAACAGTTTCGTCTTCGTTATAGTCATCCCAACTTAGCATATTTTTATCCTACCCGGCGAAGTGGTGCTTCGCCTCATTGTTTTAAAAAATTCGTGAAAAATTTTACTGACAAGCCTCGCAGTCAGGGTCGTCTAACGAGCACGCTTGTGGAACCGGTGCAGGGCCAGCTGGTGCCGCCGGTGCTGCTTGAGCCGATACGGCATTTAAGCTACCGGTGTTAATAGTCGACTTTTCTGTTGTGGTAGCGGCAAGCGCACGCAAATAGTAAGTGGTTTTAAGACCACGATACCATGCCATGCGATAGGTGATATCTAGCTTTTTACCGTTAGCACCTGATATGTATAAGTTTAACGACTGGGCTTGATCGATCCATTTTTGGCGTCGAGAGGCTGCGTCTACAATCCACCTTGGCTCAAGTTCAAAAGCGGTGGCGTAAAGCGCCTTTAGATCATCTGGAATGCGGTCAATGTTTTGTACGCTGCCTTCGTAATATTTAAGGTCATGAATCATCACATTGTCCCATAGTCCGCGGTCTTTTAAATCATTGACAAGGTATGGGTTTACTACGGTGAACTCGCCTGAAAGGTTCGACTTAACATAAAGATTTTGATAAGTCGGTTCAATGGACTGCGACACACCAGTGATGTTAGCGATGGTTGCGGTTGGGGCAATAGCCATGCAGTTAGAGTTGCGCATACCCTGCGTTTGGATTTTATTGCGCAAAGCCGCCCAATTTTCTTGGCTGCTTTTATCAACTTCAATGTAGTCTTTGCCGCGATTCTTTTCGAGGATGTCTAATGAATCAATTGGTAAAATACCCTGTGACCATAAAGAGCCTTGATAGCTTGAATAAGCGCCTCGCTCAACCGCAAGATCAGATGATGCACTGATGGCAAAGTAGGAGATAATCTCCATTGATTCGTCAGCAAACTGCACAGCTTGCTCACTCGCATAAGAGTAGCCCATTTTATACAACGCATCTTGAAAGCCCATAATACCTAGGCCAATTGGGCGATGCTTCATATTGGAGTTTTTAGCTTGCTCAACCGCATAGTAGTTAATGTCAATCACATTATCTAACATGCGGATAGCNGTTTTCACAGTCTTCGCTAATTTAACGCGATCAAGCCCGTTTTCACGGCTGGTGTGTTGCGCTAAGTTTACCGAGCCAAGATTACATACGGCAATTTCATCAGCTGAGGTGTTTAGCGTAATTTCAGTACATAAGTTAGACGAGTGCACCACGCCTGCATGTTGCTGAGGTGAGCGCAGATTACATGGATCTTTGAAGGTAACCCATGGGTGGCCGGTTTCAAACAGCATGCCTAGCATGCGACGCCATAAATCTTTCGCCGGGATACGTTTAAACAGCTTTAATTCACCAGTGGTCGTTTGACGCTCATACTCTTCATAGCGAGTTTCAAATGCTTGACCAAATAGGTCATGTAAGTCAGGCACATCGTTAGGTGAAAATAGCGTCCAATCTTTATCGTCAAATACACGTTTCATGAACAAGTCTGGAATCCAGTTAGCAGTGTTCATATCGTGCGTTCTACGGCGGTCGTCACCGGTATTTTTTCTCAGGTCCAAAAACTCTTCGATATCTAAGTGCCAAGTCTCTAAGTAAGCGCAAACGGCACCTTTGCGTTTGCCGCCTTGGTTTACGGCTACAGCGGTATCATTGACAACTTTCAAAAATGGTACAACGCCTTGAGACTTTCCGTTAGTGCCTTTGATGTGTGCGCCGAGTGCACGTACCGGAGTCCAGTCATTGCCCAATCCGCCGGCCCATTTAGACAGCATGGCATTGTCCTGCATTGCCCCATAAATACCGTGCAGATCATCAGGTACGGTTGTGAGGTAACAAGAAGATAATTGAGGGCGCAAGGTGCCAGCATTAAACAATGTTGGTGTAGAGCTCATATAATCGAACGAGCTTAACAAGTCATAAAATTCGATGGCGCGCGCATTGATATCGTCTTCAGCAACGGCAAGTCCCATGGCAACTCGCATAAAGAAAACTTGTGGCAGTTCGAAGCGGGTTTCTTCCCAGTGAATAAAGTAACGGTCGTAAAGTGTCTGTAGACCGAGATAGGTGAACTGTAGGTCGCGCTCTGCATTGATAGCTGCACCTAAACGCGCAATGTCAAATTGCTTGAGTTCCGGGCTGACTAATTCAAGCTCAATACCTTTATCAATATATGCTGCTAGCGCTTGTGGATAGTAGGTCTGCATTTCTTCATGAGTAGCTTCTTCTGCTACATTCAGAAAGCTTAATGCTTCTGCACGCAGTTTATCGAGCAATAGTCGTGATGTGACATATGTGTAATTAGGCTCTTGCTCAATCATGGTACGAGCGGTCATTACTAAGGATGTGTTGACCTCATCAACGCTAATACCATCATATAAGTTTTTCAGGGCTTCTTTGGTAATTGTTTCGGCATCGATATTTTCTAGCTCTGCACAAGCTTCTTGAACAATTTTATTCAGACGCTGCATATCTAGGATCGCGACGCTGCCGTCTTTCAAGGTAACGTTTACGGCTGGGATAGCGGTCATATAGGCAGGCATTTCGACTTCGCGTTTTCTGGCCTGCTCAGCACGATAAATAACATAGGCCTGAGCGACTTTGTGCTCGCCTGAGCGCATCAATGCTAATTCAACTTGGTCTTGAATTTCTTCAATATGAATAGTGCCACCTGAGGGCATACGGCGGAAAAAGGTTGCGGTTACTTGATCGGTTAAACGCGCCACCACATCGTGAATTCTAGACGATTGGCTGGCGGCTTGACCTTCAATAGCCAGAAAGGCTTTTTTTATCGCTATGCTCACTTTGTCGCCATTAAACGGCACCAGGGTTCCGTTGCGTTTAATGACACGGTATTGGCCGGGTGCGGTGACGTTTAATGTGCTGTTTTGAGTAGGTGCTTCGATGTCGGCTGTGGTCATTGTCTGTATCCGTATCATTTATTGATCTGTAATTACGTACTGTATGCTTGATACATCATTAAGTGAGGGTTAGAGGCTTAATCGGCTTGCTGCCTTGCGATTGTGGTTTTAGCACGATCTTAAGCTGTGATACCGACCTGGATGTATTTATCGCTAAAGCCCGGCTGTGCTTTGATGAGTCCCGTTGGAGGAGGAGCTCATGCTGCACGTTAATGGGCCGCTATACAGCTATATATAGGTCGGTATAAACACAAGATATAGTGGTTTTCCCTTACTTAAGGTACAAGATAAATGGCTTGGCTTTTATCTGCAAGAGGCAAATTAGACGCAGTTCAAGCAAGTATCGAGTTACTGCACTGAGCGAATGAGGCTGGACTGTATAAGATATTGAAATGTAAAGAGCTTCTATTTTTCATCATAGTTTTTAAATATTGTATTGCTGAAAAGTATTAAAAATTTATATGAAATTTATTTGCATGCCGTAATTCATCAATCTATATGTTGGGTGTGAGTGTTGTAATGATGCGTATATATTGTGCTTTCTGTCTATGCTTGCGCTTTTTTGGGGCATAAAGGCGATTAACGGCAATGCGGTATTAGTTGGTATTTAAGGCACAAGATAAGGCAGGTATTTTGGCATGCTTAGCCCAGTAATCCACCAGCCATATTTCATAAAAGCCATATTTCATAAAAGCCATTTAGCAGGGGTCTCAACGACGTGTTTAAGCGCAACAATTTTGCCGCAGTATCTTTGAGCTTATCCAAGTAATGGCAAGGAGCTTAATCAGAGGATGAGG
>JABSRR010000119.1 GCA_013215025.1 Pseudomonadales bacterium | reverse complement strand
ATGATGAAAAAAACGTCGGATATAGTCAGCAAATAACTGCGCCGCTAAAGACGCGTATTGTGAATATCGACAGACTAAATAGAAGTCCTGCTCAGAGTCGACAGCCCTGTCAGCTAACACCATCAACTCGCGACTTTGCAATTCATCCTGAACCTCAAGCGGGTCACATAGCGCAACACCCAAGCCCTCTTTTGCCGCCACAACCATATTCGCATTATCTTCAAAAAACAGTTTGCGAACTGACTGATGCTCGGGCGCAAACTTATCCAGCCAACGCGACCAATGATGATGCCGATCAACCAATAACGGCGCGCCAAGCAGAGCCGGCAAATCATCGACTAAGTGAGCAAAACGTCGTTCACTGGCTACCGGGAAATATTGTTCACGGTAGAGTTTTTCACTGCTGCGATCAGGCGCCTCAGGCAGCCCGTAGCATATGGCGACATCAATATCGCTGGCTAATTCGGTTTGAAAAGGCGAAATCGTTTTTAAGCGCAATTCAATATCGGGGTAGCGACGATGGAATTCACCAATGCACTTAACCAGCCAACTTGAACTGATCGACGTAGTGGAGGCGATGACCAGCTGACCCTCAAGTACCGGATTTTCAAGCATCACGGTACTTTCGGTGATGATATCGAAGCCCTGCTTCAGGCCTTGAAACAATTTATAGCCAGCCGGGGTTAAGCTCAACCGATTGTGGCTGCGGCTAAATAGCAAGGTATCAAATTGATCTTCAAGCTGAGAAATATGCCGGCTGATGGCACCATGCGTAACCCCTAACTCTTCTGCAGCTTTTCGCAGATGGCAGTGTTTGGCGGCAGTTTCAAATGCGCGCAGAGCGTTTAAGGGCAGTTTTCGTCGGGCTAAATACATAAGCAGCGTCTTCTATAGCAATGTCATAGCTACGCAACGGTGTATCTCAGCGGATGAATCGTGGTTAAAAAAACTCACCACGGGCGTGATGATTAATCGATAGGATTTGTCACGCCAGCCGCTACACTGATGTCATTCCCTGCTGTGAGATTTATTATGCAATTATTAGACCCAAGCCTGCTAAAAAGCAAACCGTTTATCAACGGCAAGTGGCATTCGACCGCTTCAACACAAACATTAACGGTATACAATCCTGCCAATCAGCAAGCGCTGATCGAAGTAGACTATTGCCGGCAAGCCGAAGCTGAGTATGCGGTATTATCGGCAGACAAAGCACTGCCACACTGGGCAGGCACAACGGCGCAGGAGCGCGCCGGCTGCCTTCAGCGGATGGCTGAATTAATGGCCGAGCATGAAGATGATTTAGCGCGCATATTAACGCTTGAACAAGGTAAACCGTTAGCTGAAGCACGCACTGAGATTCGCTACAGCGCCAGTTATTTTCAGTGGTTTGCTGAAGAAGCGAAGCGAGTTTACGGCGACACCATACCTGCACCAAGTCGCGATAAACGCATTGTTGTGACCAAACAAGGCATCGGCGTTGTGGCCTGCATTACGCCATGGAATTTCCCGTCCGCCATGCTGGGTCGCAAAATAGCGCCTGCCTTGGCAGCCGGCTGCACCGTGGTCTGTAAGCCAGCCAATCAAACGCCACTATCTGCCTTGGCGCTGGCGGAGCTGAGCCTTCGCGCTGGCATCCCAGCTGGCGTGATCAATATTGTGGCTGGCGATACGCAGGGCATTGGCCAGGTTTTCACCCAGCATCCAGCGATTCGTAAACTGACCTTTACTGGCTCAACCGCGGTCGGCAAACGGCTAATTGCCGACTGCGCCAGTACCGTAAAACGCACTTCGATGGAATTAGGCGGCAACGCACCGTTTATCGTTTTCGCTGATGCCGATCTCGATGCAGCAGTAGACGGTGCGATGCTGGCGAAATTTCGCAATGCCGGACAAACCTGTGTTTGTGCTAACCGATTCATTATTGCTGAATCAATTGCACCAGCTTTTGCAAAAGCTTTAGCAGAAAAAATGGCTTTATTGCAGGTTGGTGACGGGCAGCTCGCGAATACGCAAATTGGCCCACTGATTGATCAGGCTGCAGCTGACCATGTGCGCGCACTGGTGCAGCAAGCCCTGCAAGATGGGGCTCAATTAATTGCGGGCGACCCAGACAGTGGCAAAGGTTCTGCTTTCATCGAACCAATCGTGCTCAGCAATATAAGTAGCGATATGGCGATTTTTCAGCAAGAAATTTTTGGCCCGGTTGTGACACTCGCAACCTTTGACGAGGAAGCTGAAGCAATTCAGATGGCAAACAATACCGAATATGGATTGGCTGCTTACTTTTATACACAAAATATCAATGCAAGCTGGCGAGTTGCCGATGCTTTAGATTTTGGCATCGTTGGCATCAACGAAAGCGCTGTATCAACCGAGGTAGCGCCTTTTGGTGGCATGAAAGCCTCGGGCAATGGTCGTGAAGGCTCAAAATATGGTCTGGACGATTATCTAGAAATAAAATACCGCTGCTATGGCGGCATAGTATAGGGGATGATTATGAATCATGTTATTTACCCAACCACTAACCTAGCCAATACCGAGACTTTAGTTATTGATCGTGGCGAGGGTATTTATGTGTACGATCAGTCTGGCAAGCGATACCTGGAAGGCATGTCGGGACTCTGGTGCACCTCACTCGGTTATGGCAATGCAGAGTTAATTGACACAACACAGCAACAAATGCAAAAACTTACCTATAGCCATATGTTTGGTGGCAAAAGCCATCAGCCAGGCATTGATCTTGCTAACCGTCTCTCGAGCATGGTGCCTGTTAATAATGCCAAAGTATTTTTTGGCAACTCAGGTTCTGATGCAAACGACACCCAGATTAAGCTATTGCGTTATTATTTTAACGCGATTGGTAAACCTGAAAAACGGAAAATCATAAGTCGCGAACGCGCTTATCATGGGGTTACGGTTGCCGCCGGCTGTCTTACCAGCTTACCTGCCAACTTAGACTATTTTGACGCACCATTGGACGCCATAGGCGCGCTCAGAACTGCTCACCCTCATTATTATCATGGCGGCCTCAACGGCGAAACTGAAGCTCAGTTTGTCGACCGCATTATAGCCCAGTTAGAGCAGCAAATTATTCGTGAAGGACCTGACACTATTGCTGCATTTATCGCTGAGCCAATTACCGGTGCAAGTGGTGTGATAGTGCCTCCAGCTGGTTATTATCAAAAACTGCAGGCCTTACTAGCTCATTACGATATATTATTCTGGGCTGATGAAGTGATCACAGGCTTTGGTCGCACTGGCGAGATATTTGGCTGCAGCAGTATGGGTATCGAAAATCCTGCGATGATGAGTTTTGCTAAACAGCTAACATCTGCGTATTTTCCTCTAAGCGCTGCGGTTATCGACGGTGATATGTATCAGGCCTTTATTCAACAGAGTCAGCAAGTTGGCGTATTTGGACATGGCTATACTTACTCTGGTCACCCTGTGGGCTGTGCGATTGCGCTAAAGGTATTGGACATATGTGAACGTGATGGCGTATATGAACAGGCTCGCATGAATGGCGATTATCTGCAGCAACAGCTTCAGCGCTTCGCCGACCACCCCTTAGTCGGTGACATTCGAGGCAAAGGCCTACTTGCGGCAATTGAGCTGGTGGCGAATAAAGAGGCCAAATTAAGTTTTGACGGCGGATCAATGGGCGCTTATGCCGCTCAGCAATGTCAACACTTGGGTTTGATTGTTAGACCAGTAGCCGGCAATAGTTTAGCGCTATGCCCACCGCTCATTATTAATAGCGCACAGATTGATGAAATGATAGAGATTTTAAGTACGGTGTTAGATAACTGTCTAGACTATGCGCATCAACAGCAGTGGCTTAAACAAGCGAGTTAACAAAGCTGGCCTCGGCCAGCGATTTTAATCCAGATTACAAAAACCATTATATTAACAATATATAGAACAACAGATACAGAACTAAGCCGACACAGCAGGCATTCGATTTAGCTTGCTGCATCGCCGCATAGCGGCCGTATCTTATTTAGCCAAAGTGCCGCTTCTGCCCATTTCTGCACATAGCCATCACTGATGTGGTAGTAGATAGTTTGATTAGGTAAAAATACCGCCGTCAAGCCGCCGTAGCCACTCATAAACGGCAACCAAACGGCTTGCTGACAAGATAAGCCCCGAGCGGTTAAATTTAATGCCCAAAAGCCGTTTTGATAAAAGGTATTCTGATCATATGTTGCAAGCCCTCGCTGAGACGGCTGCTGCTGCATCGATTCTTGATACATGGCTGGATCTAGTTGCTTGACCACCCCACTTTCAGGGTCAGCTAGCGCATATAACATTTTCGCTAAATCAGCACTGCTAAACATCATGCCGTAGCCACTGAAAGGCTGACTAGCTGCATCTAAGGTTCGCACTGAGGAGTTTACTGCCTGACTCAGATTTAGCTGCTGCCAAATTGGTGCCACCAGATCACGATAAAGATCAACGGCTGCACCCTGTTTTTGTTGCAAAAATGCCTGCATCGCAGCGCCTAATAAATAGGTGTCACTTGTATGGTATACAAAAAGCTCGCCAGCAGCTGAACGCGCTTTAAAGCCCTTGCAGGCAAAATCAATGCGGTCTTTGTGGCTGGTTTTCAAAAAGAACTGCCTAAGCATTTTACTGGAGGCTTCGTCTTTATCGAATGTCGCCGACTGATAATGCCCGGTAGCCATGTCCAAGGCATGTTCAAACGTCACACCTTGCCAATCTGCAGACTTGCAAGCTGGCACATAGTCCTGAATGAGCGCTTGCCTAGCGCCGGGATAGCGTTTCTCTAAAGCCATCAAAGCCACACCTGCCATCATCGACTTTGCCAGGGAAAATGATGGCAGCAATAAGCTATCGCATAACGGCATTGAACCTAGCGGTGTGTCACAGCCACCACGGTAATGTTTGCCATCGATGATTACGCCATAAACGCTTAACGCCTCGGCCGGCATCAACTGGCTTGGATCAAACGGCTGCTGGCTGAGCGCCGGGTAGTCTAGTTGCAATTGCGAGTAAGGCAACAGTGGCAAATGCGATTGCTGCTCAAGTTGATGTTGATTAGTAAAAGTCTTGAGCTCAGCCAGAGCTAGTCCAGCAGACGGCTTCAGTTGATAGGCAATATCTGCCATACCCCAAAGTTGAAACTGCAGGTAGGCACAGGTTTGCCCAGCAAACTGAAATGCCATTTTTGACACTTGACCACGGTCTGAAATAATAAAGCTTAGCACGCCATTATGTGTGCAATTTGCCGCCTTTTCTTGCAAAGAAATTGGTATCACAACCTGACTTTGCGTTGCTGACACAAACCAGATCTTACCTTTCGACAATAGCAGATTCCAAAAAGGGTGATCGCTGATTTGCAGCTCACCATTAAGCGGCAAGAAATCAAATCCCTGTTGTAAAAAGTCGGCTTCAAAACGTGGTAATTGAAACAGCTTAAATCGACGAACTTTACTGATATTGTTAGTATCTTTTGTAAGCTTTACCTTTGCTTGCGGCTCTTTCAGCAACTGCAATTGCCCACTGGCATCAAAACTACTCAGCTTTGGCTGCGCCGGCATTGCGAAGGCTTGCATAGCAAAAGGTTGGCTTGCAGCATTAGCATATGTTGGAGTGACATATAAAAAGCTAATCAATAATAAACTTAGCAATATATTTGCATATCTGTGCAAACGATTTGCAGACATGTATTTACCCCTTACCGATGCAATCAAAAGGCTCTATATCAAACACTATATTAAGCCTTGCTGCGATAAAATATCTAAGGCAGGTTTCAATCCGCTACGCACCTTGCGCCACTCATCAATTGACGAGGCATACAAGCCTTGCCTAATTTGTGAGGCGCTGGCAGTAGTAACCGCATGACGCTGATGGAAGGCAAGGCACCTAACTTCAAAATTAAGCTGACAGTAATCAAGCACACGGGCTAATTCAGCTTCTGGCGCATTCACCAGCTGCTCATAATCGACATAGCAAATAGCTCCTGGCAGCACGTCATCCCAATGCTGCATTAACTGATGGTGTGCCACCATATATTGCGCCAGTTCTTGCAAATCGTATGAAAAAGGATAAGCACTGTGAAACAGCTGTTTATATATAGCGTAACAGCTGGCCTCTGGCTGACGACGTAGTGCTATAATTTTTGCATTAGGCAGCGCTGCCTTAATTAAACCAATATATAGACTATTAAACGGAAGTTTATCGACAATCCGAGATGCAGTAGACTCACGTGCGCGCAAGGCTTCAAGATACTGCTGCCCTAACGCTTGCATATTGATATCGGCGCTGGCGCGTATCATATCAATGCCGCTTGGCAGCTTAGCGGCTGACATGCTATCAAGCTGTTGCAGCATGGATTTGGCAAACAGGTTTAGCTCGCCGGCCGCATATACTTGACTATGTTGTGACAGCATCGATTCGAGCAAAGTAGTGCCGGTGCGCGGCAGGCCAACAATAAAAATAGGCGCATCATCGTCACAGCCAAAATGTGGCTGCTGAAAGAAATCGGCATTAAATACCTTACGAATAGCCAAAAGTTTATCAATATCATCTGACAGCTGATAGCGAATACCGGCGCGGCGTAAATCATTGCCTTTTTTCAAGTAATGAAACGACTGCGCATAATCTTCGATGTCAGCCAACTCTTTGGCTAAAGCAAAGTGAACATAGGGCATTGCTTTAGCCTGCTGCTTAACTTCCGGCAGTAAACTTTTTAAAAGTTCAATATGATTATTGGCACTGCTTTGTCGGCGCAGTGATGAGCGCAGCGCCACCGCTTCGTGATCGTCTATATTATGACTTAAGTAGATATTGAGATGGATTTCTGCCGCAGCCAGATCGCCTAAAAAACGATACTCCGCGCCGATATTATAATGTAGCGCAAGGCTTTCAGGCGAGGCCACCAATGCTGCCTGAAAACAGGCGAGCGCTTTTTCATGCTGCTGTAATTTTGCTGCTAAGTGACCACAGTATTCCATGTCCTCTGGCAGCTCACAATCATCAACCGTGACGGCAAACAATAATTGCACCGCCGCTGCACGCTGGTCCAGCTGCAATAAAATATCGATTTTGCGCAAGCGATCGCTGACCAGTGCTTGCTCAAAGCTAAGCACCTGATCCACTGCCTTCAGCGCCGCTTTAGGGTTTTTCAACTGCAGATGCAGATGACAGGCAATACGCCAGCCGGCTTGAAACTGCGGGTAGCTGAGGTTAAGCTCGCGACAGCAGGCAATGGCCTGTTTGAAATCGTTCTTTGCCATTGCTTGCTGCGCAAGACGATACAAGTTGTGATAACTTGTGATACTGGCCGTAGCCATATTTACTGCCTCAGATAAATTTACTCAAACGAGTACGTAAGCTCGACACCAATAGTTCTGGGGTTAATAATAAAGTCTTTTTGACCGGTACCATTATAACCCTGAGAACTGTCTGAGGTCATATAGCTGTCAGGGAAGGTTGCTGTAATCCCTTCCTCGTTTAGCACGTTTTGAATATAAAAAGTGGTAGTCCACTGGTCCATCATCAATATGGATGAAACATACCATACTGAAAACGGATCAAGTTTGGCACTGCGTGTTGAATTTTGCTCGATGTAGTTTTCAACATC
>JABSRR010000118.1 GCA_013215025.1 Pseudomonadales bacterium | reverse complement strand
CCCAGCTGGGTTCGAATGGTGGTTGCTGCATTAGCGTGTTGCAACGCTTGCTTAAGCGTTAGCTCAAGCTGATCGGCACATCGAATACGTTTAATGCTTTCAAATAATAAATAGGCTTTGGCATATTGAGCGCGAAGATAACATAGCCACTGTTTGATCAAGCTCAGTCTGAAGTTGGGCGGATAGCTCTGTTTTAACAGTTGATAATAATAATTTAGCAGTAAAACGATTTCACCAAACTGAAAGGGCTGGTGTGCAGGGTTTTTGCTAAAAATTGCCAGGTCTGGGCTGGCAAGCAGGCCGCGGCCTAACATGATGCGCTGGCACTGGCTGGCCTGCATACATTCCACAAGCTGTTCGTAGGTCCATATTTCACCATTGGCGATAATAGGAATCGCGCTGTATTGTTTCAGCATGGCGATTTTTTCCCAATGCGCGGGTGGTTTATAGCCTTGTTTTTTGGTGCGTGCATGAATCACGATTTCATTCGCGCCTGCGCTACTGATGGCGCTGACAATGTCTGTTGCAAGCCGGTCATCATCAAAACCTAGGCGAATTTTGGCGCTCACCGGTATTTTTGCAGGCACGGCCTGTCTAACTTGGCTGACGATCTGGTAAAGCGAATCAGGATATTGCAGTAAGAAAGCGCCGCCGCAAGACTTATTTACGGTTTTAGCGGGACAACCGAAGTTGAGGTCGATACCAGGGCTACCCAGTGCGGTTAATTTCATCGCATTACGGGCCAAGCTCTCTGGGTTATCGCCCAACAACTGCGTGTAGGTTGGCACTGCGGTTTGCTTGCGCTTAGAGCTTGCTAATTCACTGCGCTGCCCAGCTATTTGGCGTAACTCAGGACAGTAGCGATAAAATACGCGGGGTGGCAGGGTTTGCTCGCCAACTCGAATGAACTCGGTGACAAAGCGATCTATGCCGCCAAGTTGCGCATATAGGCGCCGCATCGTGTGCTCAACCACACCCTCCATCGGCGCTAACATTAAAAACTCAGGGGCTGGGTGCATACATTACCGAATTTTGCTGCGAATATGCTTATCTGTAGTAGTAAAAATCTAGCGCTTGTAGCGGAAAGCAGTGGAGCATTGACAAACTGCTTGATAGAATGCGCCGCTTTTTATCAATTTCAAGGCCTGGATTGAAGCGATTTGTTTTAAATTATCGCAGATTCAAGCTATGGTTGATACTGTTTGGAATATCACAGCGACCGAGACAAAACTATGCAGTCCACTACACACGATATAGCGCTTGAGCCTAGCATCATTGAGCAAGGGCTTGAGTTGATGATTTTTGGCATGGGTACTGTGTTTGTGTTTTTGGCCGTGCTAGTGGTAGTGACATCTGCCATGTCGGCCATCGTAAACCGTTTTTTTCCAGACCAGACGCCAGCGGCTAAGCCACAGGCACCGTCAATACCTCAGACCGGTGCCGTGCAGCCAAGCGAAAATGCAACTTTGATGGCTGTTATCTCAGCCGCCGTGCACCAGTACCGCTCTCGCCACAAGTAAGCGCGTTACTATCGTTCAAACAAACATTACCCATTGCGGTTTGAAAGATGACCCACAAGGCAAAATTATGACCAACAAAACTCCACTTGGTATTACCGATGTTGTGCTGCGCGATGCGCATCAAAGCTTATTCGCTACCCGATTACGTTTAGACGATATGCTGCCGATTGCCGAAAAACTTGATCAAGTTGGATTTTGGTCGCTGGAAACCTGGGGCGGTGCAACTTTTGATGCCTGTATCCGTTACCTCGGTGAAGACCCTTGGGAGCGTATACGTGAGTTAAAAAAAGCCATGCCAAATACGCCGATGCAGATGTTGTTTCGCGGGCAAAATATTTTAGGCTATCGCCACTATGCTGATGATGTGGTGCGCAAGTTTGTTGAACGGGCGGCCTTGAATGGCGTGGACGTGTTTCGTGTATTTGATGCGATGAATGATCCGCGCAATTTAGAAACCGCGATACAGGCGGTGCGAGAAAACGCCAAACACGCGCAAGGGACAATCTCTTATACCGTGTCTGAGGTGCATACCATTGATGCCTATGTGGCGTTCGCTAAGCAAGTTGAGGCGATGGGTGCAGATTCTATTTGTATTAAAGATATGGCGGGTTTGTTAACGCCTTATGTGGCGTTTGAGTTGGTTAGCCGTCTCAAAGCTGAGTTGTCTATCCCGGTTCATATGCAATCCCATGCGACGACCGGACTATCGACCGCTACCGCATTAAAAGCCATTGAGGCCGGTATTGATAATGTCGATACCTCAATTTCGTCAATGTCGATGACTTACGGACATTCACCGACTGAATCAGTGGTAGCAATGCTTGCGGGCACTGATCGTGACACCGGTCTGAATATTCAGCTGCTAGAGGAAATCGCCGCGTATTTTCGTCAGGTGCGAAAAAAATATGCCAAATTTGAAGGCTCTTTGCGCGGTGTTGACTCGCGCATTTTGGTCGCGCAAGTACCGGGTGGCATGTTAACCAATATGGAAAACCAGCTGCGTGATCAAGGTGCAGCCGATAAGCTCGACGCGGTGTTGGCCGAAATTCCAAAAGTACGCGAAGATTTAGGCTTCATCCCACTGGTTACTCCAACCTCACAGATTGTTGGCACGCAGGCGGTTATGAATGTGATGTTTGGCGAGCGTTACAANTCTATTTCAAAAGAAACNCAGGGTGTTTTAAAGGGTGAGTATGGTGCAACGCCAGCGCCGGTAAATGCTGAGCTGCAGGCGCGCGTGTTGGATGGTGCGACGGCGATTACTTGTCGTCCTGCCGATTTGCTTGAGGATGAGCTTGATAAATTGAGCGCAGAGCTGCGCGCCAAGGCTGCGCAACAAGATATTAAGCTAAGCGCTGGCGATGCCGAAATTGATGATGTGCTCACCTATGCGCTATTTCCAGAAATTGGCCTTAAATTTTTACAGCATCGCGGCAATCCAGATGCATTTGAGCCTGTGCCCTCTGAAGCCGACGTGGCGCCAACAGTGGCACAAAGCTCGACTGCTGAAGAAGTCTATACCGTAACCGTCGCTGGCCAAAGTTATGTGGTTCAGGTTGCCGAGGGCGGCGATATTGCTGCGCTGGCGCCCAGCGGACAAACGCTTGCTGCGCCTTCAGCACCGGCAGCACCTGCTGCAGGATCAGCTGATGCTGCTGGCGAACCGGTAAATGCACCACTTGCCGGCAATATCTTTAAAGTGCCCGTTGCCGTTGGGCAACAAGTGCAACAAGGTGATGTGATTGTGATTCTCGAAGCCATGAAAATGGAGACCGAAGTTAGAGCGCCCAGGGCAGGCACTGTTTCAGCAGTGGCGGTTAAAGAAGGCGATGCGGTCTCGGTTGGCGATCAGTTGATTGCAATAGCTTAAGGGTAGGTCATGGAATCGTTACTGTCTTTATGGGCCAACTCTGGTGCGGCTCAGTTAACCGGCGGCCAGTTTGTGATGATGCTGGTGTGCTTTATTTTACTGTTTCTTGCAATTAATAAGCAGTTTGAACCCTTATTGCTTGTGCCAATTGGCTTTGGCGGCATTATGGCCAATATCCCTGGCGTTGGTATGGCGTTTTCTGCCGTTGAAAATGCGATTTATGCTGCTGACACCGATGTTTGGGCTGCACTTGCTGCGGCGCTGAATGTTGCTGAGCCGAATGTTGAAAATTTGAAGCAGGCTTATGCCACGGCACCCAAGGCCGCGCTATTATCGGTGCAGCAAATTGCCGCAGACGCGGGCTTCAGCAATGGCACCCTATATAATTTTTATTCGGTGGCGATTGGTAGCACGGTTGCTCCGCTGGTTATTTTTATGGGAGTAGGGGCAATGACGGACTTTGGTCCCTTGCTGGCCAATCCGAAAACCTTATTTTTAGGTGCTGCGGCTCAGTTTGGCATCTTTGCGACTGTGCTGGGTGCAGTCGGAATGTCGTCATTGGGCATCATGAATTTCAGCCTGGCAGATGCAGCCGCGATAGGCATTATCGGTGGCGCCGATGGCCCTACCGCTATTTATGTGTCGTCATTACTGGCGCCACATTTATTGGGTGCGATTGCCGTAGCGGCATATTCGTATATGGCGCTAGTGCCGATGATTCAGCCACCCATTATGAAGTTATTTACCAATGAGGCTGAGCGTAAAATCGAAATGGTACAGCTTCGCGTGGTATCAAAGCGTGAAAAAATCTTATTCCCTATCAGTCTATTGGTGCTGGTTGCCTTAGTATTGCCGGACGCCGCACCGCTATTAGGCATGTTCTGCTTTGGCAATTTGATGAAAGAGTGTGGCGTGGTAGATCGTTTATCCGATACCGCGCAAAATGCCTTAATCAATGTAACAACTATATTTTTGGGCTTGTCAGTTGGCTCAAAGCTGAGTGCTGATAAATTTTTAGATTTGAATACGCTCGGTATTTTGCTGCTAGGCATGGTGGCTTTTGCGATTGGCACCGCCTGCGGCGTGCTAATGGCGAAGTTTATGAATCTTTTCAGTCAGCATAAAGTCAATCCATTAATTGGTTCGGCAGGTGTTTCGGCGGTGCCGATGGCTGCCCGAGTATCAAATAAAGTGGGCCTTGAGGCCAACCCGCAAAACTTCTTATTAATGCACGCCATGGGGCCAAATGTTGCTGGGGTGATTGGTTCAGCCGTTGCTGCCGGGGTCATGATTAATCTTGTTGGCGGTTAATTCGCTTAAATCAGCCGCTAAATCTCTTTCTGAAGCCATGATTTGTAAACAATCATGGCTTTTTTTGTGCAGCTTAACGGACTTTTTTATGCGCTTGTCATAATTGCTGCAGTTTTTCTATAAAACTGTCATATTTTTGTAGGATAATCACTGACTTGCATGACAGTTTTGATACACTGTCTAATGTTTTGTTAATTCCAATAATATAGACGGCTTCTTGTCAGGAGACTTGCTTGGCTGATATCAATACATCGTTAATGGCTGTGAAGTCATTTGCACCTGTCGCTTGGCTAAGCGCGCGGCTGGCATCAGTGTCTAATCAGCACTGGCGTATAGTTGCCTATGTGTTGCTATTGCTCTGGCTAATCAATATTTTAGCCGCAGGATTTTGGCAAATGATACCCAGCCCGAGCTTGCAGCCGTTTAAGCCGTTTAATCAAGTTGACACTACTATCGTCTCTGCTGATGGGGCAGGATCAGGCATGATTAATATAAAGCCAATGCAGACATGGTATTTATTTGGTCAGCCAACTGCAGCAGCATCAGCTGAGCCGGTCATCGAGCAGGATACACCGATAGATGCTCAAGAGACTAAGCTATCACTTCGGTTGATGGGCGTGATGCAGTCTAGCAATCCCAAATTTAGCCACGCTATCATTGAATATCAATCAAAGTCAGAGCTATATCAAGTTGATGATGCCTTACCTATATC
>JABSRR010000117.1 GCA_013215025.1 Pseudomonadales bacterium | reverse complement strand
CAACACAACTTAAATCTAAATTATTTATTATAAGCATTCAAGCATAATTTTCTTACAGACAACTTAACTCTGTTAGGCACTTTCAGCAGTCAGAGATAGAGTGCATGGTAGATAGCAATTAATAAATAGTAGCAAGCAAACAGTAGAGCGCAGGCGCAGTTGCCGCCCGTCATGTATATCTTGGCCTGGCGGTAATTTTTCGCTTACACAGCTTTGTCATAAAACAGCGGTATACTGATCGTTTTGCGGAGTTGGCGATGATAAACCTATTAATTGTGTGCACGCATAATCGCTGTCGCAGTATTCTAGCAGAGGCAATTGCGCGTCAGCATTGCCCTGCGCTAAGCGTCTTCAGTGCCGGGTCGGCACCGGCTGGGCAGGTATACCCCAGCAGTATTGCTTTTTTGCAGCAGGCAGGATACAGCACTGAGGGTCTATGTAGCCAAAGCTGGGATGCTGTGCCTGAGCCAATCGATATTGTGATGACGGTCTGTGACCGCGCGGCCAATGAGAGCTGCCCGCTGTACCTGGGGCCCGCGTTAAAAATACACTGGGGCTTGCCCGACCCCTCAAGCTTGCCAATAGCGCAACAGCCTCCTGCTTTTGAGGCGCTTATCGATACGCTAGCGCAGCGCTTTAGCATGTTGCAGCAGCTGCAGCAACAAGGCGCCAGTGCAGAGCCTGCACTATTTGCGCAGATCGCCGAGGCGGTGCCAGCACCGCAATTTAATCGTTAGCGGATTAGGAGTTGTATGATGGGTTTATTTGAACGTTATTTATCACTATGGGTTGGCCTTTGTATCGTCTGCGGCACAGTGCTCGGGCTGCTGTTTCCGGCGCTGTTTGCCTGGGTTGCGGCGCTAGAATTTGCTCAGGTTAATCTAGTTGTAGCGCTGCTGATCTGGTTAATGATCTTGCCGATGCTGCTACAGATTGATTTTTCCGCTATCGGCCAGGTGTTTCAGCAGCCACGCGGTTTAGTGCTTACGGTAACGGTTAATTGGTTAATTAAACCCTTCTCCATGGCGGCAATTGCCTGGCTATTTTTTACCCTGCTGTTTAAAGATTGGGTCGACCCACAAACCGCCAGCGAATATATGGCCGGCATGATTTTACTGGGCGTTGCTCCCTGCACGGCGATGGTGTTTGTCTGGAGTCAATTAACCAAAGGGGATGCCGCATATACTTTAGTGCAGGTTGCAGTCAACGATCTGATTATGGTCTTTGCGTTTGCGCCGATTGCGGCATTGCTTTTAGGCTTAAGCAATGTCACCGTACCTTGGCAAACCTTATTATTATCGACCATGCTATATGTCGTATTGCCGTTAATAGTTGCTATATTGATTCGCAAAGTGCGTCAGGGCAATGTCGCAGGGCTTGCCAATGGCTTAAAGCCGTTTTCGATGCTTGGTTTGCTGCTCACGGTATTGCTGTTGTTTGCATTTCAGGCCGAGAAAATCATACAAAAGCCGCTCGACATTGTATTGATAGCGATTCCGCTGATGCTGCAAACCTATATTATTTTTATACTCAGCTACACTCTGGCAAAACGCATGCAGCTGCCACACTGTATTGCCGGACCTGCTAGCTTGATCGGCACTAGCAATTTTTTTGAGCTGGCGGTTGCGGTCGCGATTAGCTTGTTTGGTTTGCACTCTGGTGCCGCACTGGCCACAGTAGTGGGGGTGTTAGTTGAGGTGCCGGTTATGCTGAGCTTAGTTGCCTATGTGAATAAAACGGCTGATCGCTTCGCGCCAGCTTAGGTCTAATGTGAGTCACAATATGCCTGATCCAGAACAGCCGCAAAAGCCTCAAGACGAAGCCAATATTGTTCTGATAAACCCAAAAAACCCGATTAATGTGGCTGCGGTTTTACGCGCCAGCGGCTGTTATCGCGTCGAGAAACTGTATTACACCGGGCGCCGCTACCCGCAGGCTTTGCAACATCAGCAGGGGCATGGTCAGCTAAAACACGTTGATACCAATAATGCGCAGGCGCATATTGCCAGCATTGGCTTAGCCGATATAGCCGAGCTGCCGCGAGCCGAGCATGCCATGGTATGTGTTGAACTGGTTGAGGGAGCAACAGCGCTGCCGCAGTTTGTCCATCCGCCGCGCGCGCATTATCTATTTGGCCCAGAGGATGGATCGATTCCGCAGTCGGTGATTGATCAGGCCGATGCGGTTGTTTATGTGCCTACCCATGGCTGTATGAATTTAGCCGCCAGCGTGAATGTGCTGCTATACGATCGCCTAGCAAAATCTGCCGCGGCCAGCGGCAGCGATGCTCAGATTCGCGCCAGTCGCGACAATAATAATCGGCTTAAGCTGAAGCCTTAAGTTAAAAGCCTTGAGCCCAAGACTAAGCGCTTAAGCCTGCATGCGATTGGAGAAATCCCAGGCGTTAATGCTGTCAATCTGTAGCTCAATCACCAGCTCATGCTCAATTCGCGACAGCAGCCAGTTGGCCAGCTTTTGATTGCTCTGCTGTAAATACTTATCGATCAGCCGCTGCATGACCTGTTGCGCAGACTGCTTACTGAGTACCGCGGTTGCTTTGCCTCTAACGCCTTTATAAGGGTAGTCATTATTAGAGATCTCAAATGAGGCCTTGGGGTTGGCCTGCAGCTGTTTTATCAAATAGGTGTTTTCATGTGAGGCGGCAAAAAGCCGGCCGTTATCATAGTAAAACCACAGCGAGCACAGCATCGGCTCCTGCTGCTGATTAATGAACGCCAGACGCATCGGAATCTCGGCTTCGGCTAAATAGGCGCAAATTGTAGTTTGGTCCCAAGCACTTTTAGCATGAATTTTCATAATGGTGTCTCGTTTATTGGGCTAGGTTTGGGTGTCTGCATAACCAGGGGTGTTAGCTAAACGCTGTTTGCTGCGCACAAAAATACCGCTGCCGCGGCCAAGCTCGCGCTGGGCATTGTCATAGACCACCGCTTCGACAATAAACTGACTTTTGTTGCGGTTTACCACCTTGCC
This sequence comes from Pseudomonadales bacterium, assembly GCA_013215025.1. Taxonomy (NCBI): domain Bacteria; kingdom Pseudomonadati; phylum Pseudomonadota; class Gammaproteobacteria; order Pseudomonadales; species Pseudomonadales bacterium. The sequence goes on along the minus strand of JABSRR010000117.1, from coordinate 2,883 downwards.
NCAGGCGCGCATAGTGCCGCTGGATACTGGCCGGGTTAAGTAGGTAGTAAACGAGGTGGTTAACATAAACAGCTCGAATTCTAAGCTGCTGGCGGCAAAAAAAGCCGCATCATCTAACATCTTAAAATATACACTGCCATGAACTGCGCCCGCGGCATGAAAAAGTTTTTCGCTCAAATCGATGCTTATTTCGGCTTCACCTTCGCTGAGCGTAAGCGTTGGCAGAAAAAAATCATTAATCGGTGCGGCTTGGTACATTGCCATAAGGCGTTGATAATGCGCGGCAGGCTTAATCATAAAACACTCCAAAATACGCCGAGAAAATAGAGCAACTGCTGTTGCGCTGCCTAAACCAACAAGCTTAAGCGCTACGGCATAAAAATAAAATGTTTCTACACTGAAATGCGGCAGAAATTATTATTAGCTTAGTTAATAGCATGTTTAATAACTTGCTTAGTAACGGATAAGACTTTCGCCTAAGCAGCAGATTTTGCTAGATCGTGCTAGCTTGTGTTAAAACGTTGCGACGAAAAAGCAATGAGTAAGAGAAATACGCAGATATGAAGCCGATATACAGCAGATATAAAAAAGGGAACAGATGACTGTTCCCCGGGGGCTTACTTCACGTGGAACGCGTGATTAGGCAGTAACAACTTCGAAATCATGGCGCTGCATATTCTTGCGAATAGACGACTCTTGCGTATCAGCATAATCAACAATCAGTAAGTGATTGCCAGAATGAATCTTTTCTTCAAGATGCTTAAACTTCTCGTTGGCGAGGTGGATGCCGATTAAACCACCCTCCCAGGTTGATAAACCTAGCAGCACCAAGGCGCCAAAAATAAACGGTACCGTGCCGATGGGATGCGATAAGCCCCAATAGAAATGCGCAACCAATAATAGCGTTGATAAGCAGATACCTAATATTGCGCCACGGATGGTCATGCGCACAATATTGGTTTTGTTAAACGGGTTGACGGCGAGTATTCGGTGATTTTCTGCCTCAGCCTCATCATCTGTCCATGCATGAATGCGACTATCGCTAAAACCTTCATCAATCAGCTCGTCGTGAAATTTTTCTAATTCGTCAAAGTCTTTTGACATAACGTATAAATGTTTCATAGACCTGTCCTTTGCTACTGTACAAATATCGTACAAAAAATTATACGCCGCGTTTTTAAGCGAAGGCTAAGAAATCATTAGATCAAATCTAAATTTAGTCACCTTTTAAAATAATAAAAAATTATATAAGGCTGGCTTATGACGCCTATGCTTAACAAATATGGCGGCATTTTTATGGCTTGGCTTGGCTTGGCTTGGCTTGGCTTGGCTTTGGCAAGGCCAAGGGTTTTAAACCAGTATGAATGGGCCGTCATCATAAGATAAGAAGGAGAGGTTAATGATTTTAGATCATGTTGTCGGTATTTTTACCCATCCCAGCTCAGAGTGGCTGGCCATCAGTTTAGATAAGCGCAGCCGTTTTTATGAATATATCAACAATGTGCCGTTTTTAGCGCTGGTGCCTGCAGTTTGCTATTTTATCGGCACGACACAAATTGGCTGGCGTTCCGGCAGCGAAGAAACATTAACCTATCTCTCTGCTAACAGCGCGCTGCGTTTAAGTATTTTGAGCTATACCTCGGCGATGCTCGGCATTTGGATTTTTGGCGAGTTCATTCACTGGCTGCATCGTAAGTATTGCCAAGGCTCGTTTAATCCGCATCACTCGATGGCGCTGGCAATTTATGTGGTGACGCCGGTATATCTGGCCGGCTTTGCGGGCTTATACCCCGATATTTTATTCAACGCCCTGATCTTAATTGTGGCGATTATTTATAGCGTGTTTCTGTTGCTGCAGGGCATGCCAATTTTGATGGGCACGCCAAAAGACCGCGCGCTGAAATACTCGATTGCGGTATTTGCCGTAGGCATTGGCCTATTTGTGCTGATGCGCTTAGGCACGGTAGCGCTGTGGGCATACGGCTTTGGCATTGAATATGTCACCGGCCCAAGCTATTTACAGTGGCAGCTATAAACCAGCCGCAGTCAAAATGTAAACTCGCCAATTAGGGTGGCGGGCAGCGGCACCGGCGTTAGAATCGCCCAGCTAGCAAACTGACGGCGGCATCACTGCGTATAGTGTCACAATGGCAGCATTAGCTGGCCGCCCACTTGCCACTCGCCACGCAGGACGTTTATATGTCAGCACTTTCCATCGCCCCACACTCAGCAATACCAGCCGCGATTGACGCGGTTTTTTTTGATCTCGATGGTACGCTGGTGTCATCCACGCTCGACTTTGCGGCGATTCGCGCTGAATTAGGCTATGCCCAGCCGGTGGATTTTTTACAGCTGTTAAAGACAGCGCCGGCGGATGAAGCAGCCAGAATTCGCGCTATCATTGAGCGGCATGAAGACGATGATGCCAATCGCTGCAGCGCCATGCCAGGCGCGCAGGCGCTATTAGACTTTTGTCAGCAACAAGGCTGGCCAACGGTGGTGGTAACCCGTAACTCGCGTCAGTTTGCTGAACGTAAATTAGAGCGTGCTGGCTTACAGCTTGATCGCTTGATCGCCCGTGACGATGGCCCCGCCAAACCCGACCCGACGGTGTTTTATCAGCTATTTGACCACTACCAGCTACGTCCTGAGTGTGTCATCTACCTTGGCGACTACACCTACGATATTCAAACCGCACGCAATGCTGGCATGTTGTCGGCTTTAATCTATCAGGGCGAGCGACCCAGCTATGCTGAGCAGGCCGATATCTGCTTAACGGAGCTGGCAGACCTGCAGGCGTGGCTGGCACAGCAGCAGCTGGCCACCGCCTAAGATTGCAAAAAATAGGCTGTTAAGCGAAAGCCTTTTTCTCTGCGCCTCTTT
>JABSRR010000116.1 GCA_013215025.1 Pseudomonadales bacterium | reverse complement strand
TAACTATTGATGGGGTTGAAGAGTTGTCCGGCGGCGAGTTTTCGGTGATGCCTGACCGCATCGAAGCAGGCACCTACTTGGTTGCGGCAGCGGCCACGCGAGGCAAGGTTAAATTAAAAGATTGCGATTCTCGCTCATTGGATGCGGTGTTGGCCAAGCTGCAAGAGGCGGGTGCCGAGATTGAAACTGGCGATGACTGGATCAGTTTAGATATGCATGGCAATCGTCCTAAAGCGGTAAACCTAAAAACTGCACCTTATCCGGGTTTTCCTACCGATATGCAAGCGCAGTTTACCGCTATGAATGCTGTCGCAGAAGGCACGGGTACGGTGGTTGAGACAATTTTTGAAAACCGCCTGATTCAGGCACATGAAATGAATCGCATGGGCGCTAATATTCATTTAGAGGGTAATACGGCCATTATTACGGGTACTGAAACCTTGAAGGCTGCACCGGTGATGGCGACGGATTTACGTGCCTCTGCCAGTTTGGTGATTGCCGGTTTACTCGCTGAAGGCGAGACAATGATTGACCGTATTTACCATATTGACCGCGGTTATGAGTGTATTGAAGAAAAAATGCAGCTATTAGGCGCTAAAATTAAACGGGTACCGGCCTAATGTCTCAACAATTAACCATTGCCCTGACCAAGGGACGAATACTTGAAGAAACCCTGCCGTTGCTTGAGGCAGCGAATATTCGCCCGCTGGATGATATCCAAAAAAGTCGTAAATTATTATTTGCCACTAACCAAGCGGATGTGCAATTACTGGTGCTGCGTGGCTCTGATGTGACTACCTATGTGCGCTTTGGTACTGCTGATTTGGGTATTGCGGGCAAAGATATGTTGATGGAGTACGCCAATGCCTCGGCCGACCAATGTGGCGACCTCGGTATTTATGAGCTGCTGGATTTAAATATTGCACGTTGTCGTTTAATGACCGCAGGTAAACAGGGGCAGCAGCCGATTCGAGATCGTCGGATTAAAGTCGCNACGAAATTTGTCAATGTGGCAAAAGACTTTTATGCCAAACAAGGCGTACAAGTGGATGTGGTTAAACTTTATGGAGCAATGGAGCTGGCGCCGATTATGGGTCTAGCAGATGAAATTGTTGATATTGTCGATACCGGTAATACTTTAAAGGCCAATGGCTTAGAGCCATGGGATATGATTGAAGCCAATATCAGTTCGCGCTTAATTGTGAATAAGGCATCAATGAAGATGAAGCATGCGCGGATAAAGCAGCTAACTCAGTTGATTGAGCAGGCTTTATAAAGTTTTTTATGGGTGTTAGCCCAAGAGCGAATAGATGAAACAGTTATCCACACAGCAAGCAGATTTTTCTTCACAGCTTCAGCAGTTGCTTGCTTGGGAAGAAGTCTCCGACCAGCAGGTTGTTACCGCAGTCGAAGCAATTGTGGCAGCCGTGAAGCAGCAAGGTGATGCCGCTGTGGTCAGTTATACCAATCAATTCGATCGCGTTAATATTGATGATATTCGTGATTTGGTGGTCTCAGCTGAAGCGATTCAGCAAGCCGTCGCACGCATTGATGCCGCTGAATTATCGGCGCTAGAGCAGGCTGCGACGCGGGTGCGTCACTATCATGAGCATCAAAAACAGCAAAGCTGGTCATATACTGAAGCTGATGGCACAGTCCTCGGACAAAAAGTTACGGCGCTCGATAAAGTGGGTATTTATGTGCCGGGCGGCAAAGCGTCCTATCCGTCCTCTGTGTTAATGAATGCGATCCCTGCTAAAGTGGCCGGAGTCGAACGCATTGTTATGGTTGTGCCTGCGCCTGCAGGTGAGCTTAGTGACATGGTGCTGGCAGCCGCGCATGTTGCAGGCGTTGATGAAATATATACCATCGGTGGCGCGCAAGCGATTGCGGCACTGGCTTTCGGTACCGAGACTATACCTAAGGTAGATAAAATTGTTGGTCCGGGCAATATATTCGTAGCTACGGCTAAACGCATGGTGTTTGGCACGGTTGGGCTTGATATGATAGCGGGTCCGTCCGAGATACTGGTCATTTGCGACGGGCAAACACCAGCGGAATGGATTGCAATGGATTTGTTTTCTCAGGCGGAGCACGATGAGAATGCGCAGTCTATCTTGTTGTGTCCGGATGCAGAGTTTTTATCAGCAGTTCAGGAGGCCATAGATAAGCTCTTACCAACTATGCCTCGTGAAGCCATTATTAAAGAATCGTTGCGCTGCCGTGGTGCGATGATTTTGGTGCAAGATCTGGCTGAAGCTTACGCATTAGCTAACGATATCGCACCAGAGCACTTAGAGCTTTCTGTGGCCGACCCAGAGTCCGCGCTGACGCAGATTCGCCATGCCGGTGCGATTTTTATGGGGCGTTACACGGCTGAGGCGCTGGGCGATTATTGCGCCGGGCCCAATCACGTTTTGCCGACCTCACAAACAGCTCGTTTTTCATCGCCATTAGGTGTTTATGATTTTCAGAAACGCAGTTCTATTATTCATTGCTCAGCGGCTGGTGCCAGCGAGTTAGGCAAAATTGCCTCCACCTTAGCCTATGGCGAGTCGTTACAAGCGCATGCTCTATCGGCCTTATATCGAGTTAAAGAGTAGGTTTTAGCTATGTCGAAGTTTTGGAGTGATAGCGTAAAGCGCCTTCAGCCCTATGTGCCTGGTGAGCAGCCAAAGCTAAGCAGTTTAATTAAGCTGAACACTAACGAAAACCCTTATCCACCATCGCCCAAGGTTGATGCAGCCTTGTCCAGTTTTGCTAGTGCGCAGTTGAGTTTGTACCCGGATCCGAACTCACTGCAGCTGAAACAAGCTATAGCAGCAGAGTTTTCAGTACAGCAAGATCAAGTGTTTGTAGGTAATGGATCTGATGAAGTACTGGCGCATGCTTTTGCTGCGTTTTTTAAGAATAAGTCAGCGATTTGTTTTCCTGATATAAGCTATAGTTTTTATCCAGTCTACTGCCAGCTATTCGATATCGCATTTAACACAATAGCTCTTGATAATGATTTTTCAATTGATATTAATGATTACCCAGATGACTGCGGTGGCATTATTTTTCCGAATCCGAATGCGCCTACGGGTAAGTTTTTAGCGTTGGATCAAGTGGTTGAGCTTGCTCGCAGGCATCCTGACGTTGTGGTAATTGTCGATGAGGCCTATGTTGATTTTGGTGGTGAGAGCGCGATTTCCTTGGTTCAGGATTATGCCAATATATTAGTGGTGCAAACCTTTTCGAAGTCGCGTGCGCTAGCCGGTATTCGTCTGGGCTATGCGATTGGCCATGCTGATCTCATTGAGGCCTTAGAGCGGGTAAAAAACTCATTCAACTCTTATCCAGTTAATCGCCTGAGTGAAGCAGCAGCATTAGCCTCTCTGTCTGACCCCGAGTATTTTCAGCAAGCTTGTCAGCGCGTTATTGCCACGCGAGTGGCAACGGTTGCAGCATTACAAGATTTGGCCTTTGAAGTGCTAGACTCTAAAGCCAATTTTTTACTGGTTAAACCACCTTGTGACGCCGCAGAATTATTTGCCGCACTGCGTCAAAAAAATATTATAGTGCGCTATTTTGATAAGCCGCGGATTAACGCTTATTTAAGAATAAGTATCGGCACCGACGAGGAAATGCAGTCGCTATTGGACGCCATCGCGCAATTCTTATCACCATAGTTACGCTTTTAAATCGCGGCTTTTCATTACCTTTAGGGTTTTGCTTTTGATGCCCTATACAGCTTTAAAAATTTAAAGCTACTCTAAAACAGTCTCAAAACGACTAAAATTTAAGTGTATATAATGGTAGGTTTGCACTGTCTGCTGACTTAGCTATCAGTTAATTATAACTTCACTCTAATATAGTTATTACTTGGCATTAATAGGGCGTATATCTAGTTGAATATCTAGGCTTGTAGCCTGCTCATCTCTGATGAGGCTTATGCTAACAGTTTTGCCTGGTTCCATCTCTGCAACCTCTAGCAGGCCATCATGTCCGGTATTGATCGGTTTATTGTCTATGGCAGTAATGATGTCGCCTAGTTTTATGCCAGCTGAGGCAGCAGGACTCTGAGGGTGAATGAAAGTCACCATCACGCCGCTGCTAGTTGAAAATCCGCGTTGTTTAGCGAGTTCAGCTGTTATTTGTGTTAGCTTAAGCCCTATCCAGCCGCGCACGACAAAGCCATAATCAACGATATCACGCAGGACTTTGCTGATAATTTCTACGGGTGTCGCAAGCGCGATACCCAAGGAGCCACCGGTGCGAGTGTAATTAGCTGATGTTATGCCGATAAGCTGCCCTTGGCCGTTAATAAGTGCGCCTCCTGAGCTGCCGGTATTCACTGCTGCGT
>JABSRR010000115.1 GCA_013215025.1 Pseudomonadales bacterium | reverse complement strand
TGCATGCAGCCAGTTTGGCAAGCAATCACGCTATGCTTGAGGCGATTCGCGATTTTCACCAATCTGCCAAGCCGATATTGGCCGAGTGCGGCGGCTTTATGTATTGTGTTGAACAATTAACTGATTTAGATGATAAGCCACACACCATGCTTGGCCTAATGGCCGGCAAAGCAGCTATGCGCGGTAAGCGAGGCTGTCAAGGTATGCAGGCTGCGCCGTTACCTGAAGGAACGATTAGAGCGCATGCACACCATCGCTCACGCAGCGTAGACACTCCCGAGCCTATCGCTTATGGTCAACGTCAGCGTCACCCTGCGCCTGGTGAGTCAATTTATCGGCAAGGCAGCCTGACGGCGAGCTACTTACATTTGTTTTTTCCGTCTAACCCTGAAGCTATCGCTAAATTATTTTCAACTCGCTGCGATCAGCAGCAGTTTGCAGATGCGCAGCAGTTAAACAGCGCTTAAAGGTTTTATATATGCTAATCGAATTTTTACCCTTATTAGTATTGGGCTTTGGTTTAGGTTTTATGCATGCCCTAGATGCAGATCATGTGATGGCGGTATCTATGCTGGCCAATCAACGACCTAATTTTACGCGCACCTTGCAGCACAGCCTGCATTGGGCTCTAGGACACGGTGCCGTGTTAATTGTTGCCGGGGTGCTGCTGTTTGGCTTTGGCATGTTAATTCCAGAGTCGCTGCAGAAAGTAGCTGAGGCTAGTGTAGGCGTATTGTTGATAGTGCTCGGTTTACTGTGCTTTTACCAATTTAGACAGGATGATCTGCGGCTAAACATGCATCGACATGGCGAAATTGTGCATGCACATTGGCACCGTAGGGCACATGCTCACAATACCGGCCATAGTCACCATCTACCATCACAGCACCAGCCGGTGTTGATCGGCGCATTACATGGCTTAGCGGGTAGTGCGCCAGCACTGGCATTGATACCTGCGGTCACCTCCGGTCAATTTATGCTGGCAAGCCTATACCTATGTTTGTTTTCAGTTGGGGTGATGCTGTCAATGCTCTGCTTTGGCTTAGGCTTCGGCGTGTTACAACGCTGGCTTAAGCAACGCTCACAGCGCCTGTTTCGAGCCAGTCGTCAGCTGTTGGCATCTCTGTCAGTGTTACTGGGCAGCGTGTGGTTATGGCAAGCGGTATGATAGATGTGGCAAGAAAGCGCTGAGCAGGCAAGCAAATTACGCACTGGTTTAACCACCGGTACCTGTGCTACTGCCTGTGCTGTAGCGGCCGCTCGTTGTCTGCTTAGCCAGCCACAAAGCTCTCGCGTTAGCGTTACTTTACCAAAAGGTAAGACTGTTGAATTAGATGTTAGCGTCAGCCAATCTGCAAATTCTGTAACTGCCTCTACGATTAAAGATGCGGGTGATGACCCTGATGTTACGCACGGTGCGCGCGTATTTGTCACTATGCAGCTTGATCCTACGCCCGGTATTCAGTTCAGTGCTGATAAAGGCGTCGGCACCGTCACCCGTGACGGGCTGGCACTGGCAGTTGGTGAGCCTGCGATCAACCCGGTGCCGCGCGCAATGATTCGCGATAACCTCAGTTATTGGGCCGCCCAGTTTGAATATTCAGGTGGCTTTCGGCTTTCGATTGGGGTTGAAGGCGGCGAGCAACTTGCATTGAAAACCATGAATCCACGTTTAGGCATCGAGGGTGGCTTATCGATATTAGGTACTAGCGGTATTGTTAGACCGTTTTCTTGCGGTGCCTGGATTGCGTCAATTTATCAAGGCATTGATGTGGCCTATGCCAACGGTATTCAGCATATTGCCGCTACCACCGGTAACAGCAGTGAACAAGCTGTGCAACAGCATTACCAATTAGATGCGATGGCCTTGATAGAAATGGGTGATTTTGCAGGTGCAGTGCTTAAACATATGCGTAAGGTAGCCATAGCCAAGTTAACAATCTGCGGCGGCTTTGGAAAAATTACCAAGCTAGCGAACGGTCATATGGATCTAAATAGTAGGGTATCGGCAATTGATTTCTCACAATTAGCGTCAGCAGCCAGTCAGCATGGTGCTGATGCTGAGTTACAGCAGGCGGTATTGCAGGCTAACACCAGTATTGAAGCCTATAAATTATGCCAGCAGGCGGGTATTGATTTGGCTTTGCTAATGTGTCGGCAAGCCTACCAGGTTGCGCGCAATATTGTGCCGCAAACAACCGCATTAGAAATTATGGCTATAAATCGACAAGGTCAAATTATTGCCAAGACCAATGACCAAAGCCTAGGGCTTAATTGATATGTGCCTACTGATCTTGGGTGGCACTGCTGATGGGCGCAAGTTGGCAGAATATTTTCACCAACATAATGTGCCGGTGATTTATTCAGTAGCGGGCTTAGTAAGACAGCCTCAAGTTGACTGTCAGGTTGTGAGTGGTGGCTTTCGTCAGTTTGGTGGCTTGGAAGAATTTATTCATCAATATGCAGTAGCGGCAGTGTTAGACGTGACTCACCCTTATGCAGCTAAAATGAGCGCGACGGCAATGCAGGCCGCTGCAATATGTGATATCCCATGCTGGCGTTTTCATCGTCCGGCTTGGCAGGCTAGTGCTGCGGATAACTGGCAACTATTTAGCGACTTTAGCGCCATGTTGCCGTGTTTATCGCCATTCAAACGTGTGTTGTTTACCTGTGGCCAGCTGAGCGCTGACCAGCTTACGGCAGTTGCACGTTTTACTCAGCAACAAAGCTGGCTGCGTACAGCGGTGCAGCCAAAACATGGTCTAGCTGAAAATATGCAGTGGATTAAGGCGATTGGCCCCTTCGACTATGCTGATGAACTGGCGCTGATGCAGCGATATAATATTGATGTATTGGTCAGCAAAAATAGCGGCGGTGATTCAACCTCGGCTAAATTGGCGGCGGCAAGAGACATGGCGATACCGGTGCTGATGCTCGAGCGCCCAGAAATTAAGGCCGCAGATGCAATGTTTGAAAGTCTGACGGCATGTCAGCAGTATGTATTAGAGAAATTTTCTGATGTCAGATAAGCCACTTTTTTCCTATCAGATTGATCCTGTTTTGATTGAGCAGCAGAGCTTTGAGACGATTCGTGCACTCACTGAGCTAGCGCATCTAAGTCTTGATCAACAGCAAGTCGTCATGCGCATTGTGCATAGTTTGGGTATGCCCTCGCTGGCTGAGCAAGTGCGTTTTAGCGACAAGGCCTGCGAATCCGGTCGTCAGGCTTTGGCGGCTAATGCGGCTATTTTGTGTGATGTTGAGATGGTAAAACAAGGTATCACTAAGCGTATGATTAGCGAGCCGCCAAGCTGTTATCTGAATCATCCCGAAACCGAGCGACTGGCAAAGTCGCGCGGCGAAACCCGTTCAATGGCGGCGGTTGATCTCTGGCAAAGCCAGCTAGCGGGTGCCGTAGTGGTAATCGGTAATGCACCTACAGCACTGTATCGATTATTAGAGCGAATACACCAGTCAGGGGTAAAGCCTGCCTTAATTATTGGAATGCCGGTAGGTTTTATTGGCGCTGCCGAATCTAAGCAAGCACTGTGGGACTGTCATCAATCCTTAGGTATTGAATGTATCACCATTTTAGGTCGCGAGGGCGGAAGTGCGGTAGCCTCGGCCACATGCAATGCCTTACTGCGCTGTAACCGCAATGAATACTACTAATATGGCGCTTGATTCAAACCGGCAGCCACATATTCACATTATTGGCTTGGGTGTTGCTGAGAAGGCAAGCCTAGATACTGACGCCACTGCAGTGTTGGCCAAGGCCGATCTTATTATTGCGCATCCACGCCAGCTGGCAACGGTCGCACATTTGCCGCGGGCAGAACACTGTCAATCGATGGCGTTGCCAAAATTATCTCAGCTGCAGGATTTGCTAGCACCTTATGCCGATAAAACGGTGGTCGTGCTCGCCTCAGGTGACCCGCTATACTTTGGTATTGGCCGTTGGTTTCGTCAGCATTATGCGCTGCAGCAGCTGTGTTTTTATCCGGCGGTGTCAAGTTTGCAGGCAGCCTGTCATCGGCTCGGCCTTGCCTTACAAGATGTTACCGTTGTCAGCTTGCACGGGCGCTCGGTGAAAACCCTAGCGCGTTATTTGCGTCAGCAGCGACGCTTACTCATATTAACCGACCAACACAGCCAGCCACGGGTATTGGCTCAAGCCTGTTATGACGCAGGCTTTGATCAGTCGGTGATCAGCGTCTGTGAAAATCTTGGTTATCAAGATGAACGAGTTCGGCAGTTTCAGCTTGCGCAACTTCTGGATCATGATTATACCTTTATGCCCTTACATGTCAGCTTTATTGAAGTGTTAGGCCCGGGTGGTGTATTGCCTGAGGCGGCGGGTATCGATGATGCAGCTTTTATCACCGGCGCTGAACCAGGTAAAGGCATGATCAGCAAGCGTGAGGTGCGGTTAGCCAGTTTGGCGTATATGCAGCCAGCAGCGTCAGACG
>JABSRR010000114.1 GCA_013215025.1 Pseudomonadales bacterium | reverse complement strand
ACATCTGTTTCACCTATCAATAATGGACGATTGATAAGATGCTGAATCGCTGAAAAAGTTCCTGACAAAAACATCCAGACACTAATAAAAACACGCTGAACGAAGCGACTTATATTCATCTGCCAGTCGCTATAAAACCTAAACAATAGCCTAAATATGATAAGGCTAATTGAGCGAAGATTGAGTTGATATTGATAGGCTATTAATAAGCTGCAAATAGGCCGTTAATCAACAGTTAAGTGACTGCCAAGCTATTGTAATCTGGTTAAAGCAGCTTTCACAACGCCTCGCTTATGGTTAAAATGATGCCTACAGGGAATTGATCACATTGATGTAAGCATGAGCGATGTAGGCAATAAAGCAGCAGGATTGCACCGGTTTTTATACTGGCTTAGTTACCGGCTTGGTTACCGGTTTAGTTACCGGTTGAGACAAGGTATTTTGGCAAGGCTATTTGCCCCGTTTTTGGCAGAAGTATTTGCAGAACTATTTGCACAATTACTGAGAAAGCCTCTGCCAAAACCAAGGCTACAATTATTGCTCAATCCATTACTTAATCCATTGCTCAATGTATTTCTCAATATATTGCCCATTATACTTTCTGTGGCCGGCATCTGGGCCAGTTTCGCTGTCGCGTCAGACAGCCTAACAAATACGCTCAGCGCAAATCACCAGCTTGGCAAAGAGTATGTTGGCAGCAAGGCCTGTCAAAGTTGCCATAGCGAGGCGTATAAGGAATGGCAGCAATCTCACCACTTTCATTCGATGCAGCCGGCCAACAAGCGCACGGTGGTGGCCAACTTCAATAATACAGCATTTGTTTACAATGGTTTAAAGCACCGTTTTAGCATGGAAGGTGACGAGTATTTTGTCACTACCGATAACAAAGAAGGTAAACTTGAACGGTTTAAAGTTGCCTATACCTTTGGCATTGAACCACTGCAGCAATACTTAATCGCCATGCCTAACGGCCGCTATCAGGTATTAAGCATTAACTGGGATAATCGCCCTATAGCTGAGGGCGGTCAACGCTGGTTCCATTTATACCCAGAAGATGAGCAACAAGACCCGCAACAACAAACCGCTATTGATGCCAATCATGCACTGCATTGGACCGGCGCGTTTCAAAACTGGAATAGCCGCTGTGCCAGCTGTCACTCCACTCAGCTGGTGAAACATTATGACGCTAAGCATAATCAGTTTAACAGCCAATTCAGCGAACATAATGTTGCCTGCGAGGCCTGTCATGGCCCAGCGTCAGCGCACCTTGAATGGGCAAACAGCTTTAATGCTGGTGAGAGCAATAATACAGACAAGGCTATTTTAACCTTACAAGACCGAGGTGAGTGGCGCTTTAAAGACAACAGCACTATCGCGCATCGGCTTGATCAACAGCAGCCACAGCAGCAAGTTGAGACCTGTGCCGCCTGCCACGCGCTACGTAGTGAGCTTTCTAACCAGGCTATCGATGTTTCACGCCCATTCGCCGATCAGTTCGATTTACGCCTGCTAGAGCCTCATTTTTATCGCGTAGACGGCTATATTGATGACGAAGTGTTTGTCTATGGCTCGTTTTTACAAAGTAAAATGGCGCAAGCTGGCGTGGTTTGCACAGACTGTCACTCGCCGCACAGCGGTAAAGTCAGAGGCGGCAGTCAGGCGGTGTGCTTGCAATGCCATCAAGCCGAACATTACCAGCAAAGCAGTCATCATCAGCATCAAGTTGGCACCGCCGGCAGCTTCTGCGTTGACTGCCATATGCCTGCAAAAACCTATATGGGGGTCGATGCACGACGTGACCACAGCTTCTCTATACCGCACCCTGAATTAAGCCAAGCCTTAGGCATTGAAAATAGCTGCAACGCCTGTCATCAAGATAAGTCGGTTGACTGGGCCGTCAAAGCACGTCAGCAATGGCCTAACCAGCAGCATTTTCAACAAGGCCTAGATGTTGATTACAGTAAAACCATGCATGCCAGCCGACAAGGAGACCCCGCCGCACTTACAGCGCTGATTGCACTGATCCACAACCCAAAGCAGCCTGACATTAAACGCGCGAGCGCCTTATTAGAACTGCAGCAATTTCCTTCTAGCGAGGCTTATCATAGCAGTCTAGCAATGCTGCAACATACAAGCCCAATGATTCGCGCAGCGGCTGTGCGCTCACTCTCGTATTTACCGCCCGCTCAACGCATCGACTTACTGCGGCTGAGTCAAGATCCGACCAAGTCGGTTCGCATGGCAGCAGCCGAGCTGCTGGCTGAACTGCCTATCGCGCGCTTATCAAACGCCGAGCAACAGCAGCTATCTGCTGTATTAGCGGAATATCAAGCCATGCAACAAGCGCAGGCCGATATGCCATCGGCGCAGCTAGCCTTGGCGAACCTTTACATTGGATTAAATGACTTGAATCAGGCTGAACAGGCACTAAAGCAGGCACTGGTAATTTTACCACAACATGAGGCAGCGCTCTTAAGCATGGCTGAACTGTATCGACTACTGCAGCAGCCAAAGCAGGAAGGTATCTGGCTAGATCAGGCGATTGCCCTACATCCGAATCAGCAGCAACGCAACATGCGCTGGGCCTATTTTATATTCGCCAGCAAAACTACCAGCAAGCGTTACAGCATTTACAGCAGGCCGCTACATTAGCGCGCGAAAATGCGCGCTATCAATACGTATATGCGGTTGCGCTAAACAGCCATCAACAACCCGCGCAGGCACTGCAGGTGGTTAAGCAGGCACGCAAAAACCACCCTTTTAATCGCGGTTTACAACAGCTAGAACAAAGCTTGATGGGCTTAAAACGCTAGCGGCATAGCATTCTTGCCTAATTGTCATCTATTTACCGTAAAATTTTGCATCAACTTTTGCTGCATGTTCTAATATCAACTCAGGGAACCACTATCACAAAGGGACGATTATGTTGCATATCAAAAAATGCTGGCATTTGCTCAGCTGCTGTTTTTCACTGCTTATTAGCACCTCTGTTTTGGCCGCCGACAAACCCAATATTTTGGTGATTTGGGGCGACGATATTGGCTGGCAAAATATCAGTGCCTACGGTCTTGGCACAATGGGCTATACCACACCGAATATCGACAAAATTGCCAATGAGGGCATCCGTTTTACTGACCACTACGCGCAGCCATCCTGTACCGCAGGTCGCGCCGCATTTATTACCGGCCAATACCCGATTCGATCAGGTATGACCACGGTGGGACAACCCGGCGACTCTCTTGGCTTGCAGGCCAAGTCACCTAGCCTTGCTGAGGTATTAAAAGACGCCGGTTACGCTACCGGCCATTTTGGCAAAAACCACCTAGGCGATCGCAACGAGCACCTGCCTACTGTGCATGGCTTTGATGAGTTTTTTGGTAATCTCTACCACCTCAATACGCAAGAAGAGGCAGAGCAGCGCGATTACCAACATTTTGCCAAACAGTATTCTGGTAATCTTGAAGATTATGAAAATAAATTTGGTACCCGTGGCGTTGTACACTCCTTTGCTACGAATAAAATTGACCCAACCCGCGATCCACGTTTTGGCGTTGTCGGCAAGCAAACCTTAACCGACACCGGCCCTCTTACTCAAGAGCGGATGAAAAACTTCGATGAGGGTGAAGTTATTCCAAAAGCGCATGAATTTATGAAGCAAGCGAAAGAAGACGGCAAACCGTTCTTTGTTTGGCTAAATACCTCCAGAATGCATTTGTACACGCGCTTAAACGATAAATGGCGCTATGCTGCAGAAAAGTATACCTCTGAAGCTGACTACCATGGCTCAGGCATGCTGCAGCATGATCATGATATCGGTTTAGTGTTAGATTTTCTAAAAGAACAAGGCTTAGATGAAAACACCATAGTTTGGTACTCAACTGACAATGGCCCTGAGCACAGTTCTTGGCCCTATGGCGCAACTACCCCATTCCGCGGCGAGAAAATGACCACCTATGAGGGCGGTGTGCGCGTGATCTCTATGCTTCGTTGGCCAGCTAAGCTTAAACCAGGGCAAACGCTTAACGGCATTCAGGCACACCAAGATATGTTTACCAGCCTAGCTGCGGCAGCGGGCGTTGAGGATGCCCCAGCCAAGTTGATGAAAGAGAAACGCCAGTATATCGACGGTATTAATAATCTGCCTTACTGGATGGGCGAATCTGAAAAATCAGCCCGTAACCATATCTTTCACTACTACGAATCTAAACTCACTGCAGTGCGCATGGGGCCATGGAAGTTCCATTTTTCTACCAAAGAAGACTACTATGCCAACCTAATACCGCGCACCGTACCGCTAGTGTTTAATATTCGTATGGACCCAATGGAATCCTTTGATAATAAAGACTCTTATGGACATCTGTTGCAAAAAGTGTCGTGGTTGATTCAACCCATGGGTGAGCTGATGGGAAAACATCTGCAAACTCTGAAACAATACCCACCTGTGCAAGGTGGCAAAACCTTCGACATGTCTAACGTTGTTGATGAGTTTATGAGTAAAGGTATGCAATAAACCGAGCCTTTCGCCTGTGCCAATCTGGCACAGGCTTTTTCATTTTTTCCCCGTCTCCACGCATTCAGATTTTTCCTTCCTCAGTTATAGTTATATAACCCTGTTACGTTTATATAGATATTAAGAAGTCATTTCAGTCTGACTGATAGTTGATGAGATTTATTCAGCTAAAAAACCACGCAACTGCTGCTGATAAGGCGATAAATCACCGAAGTGCGCATCTCGCCATATTGGATCATAATAGCTATCTTGATAGCGACTGCCGTTATCACAAAGTACCGTCACGATAGACCCTTGCTGCTGCGCCGCTAACATTTGCTCTGCTTCCTGTAATGCTGCCCATAAATTAGTGCCGGTCGATGGCCCAGCACAGAGCCCTAGCGCCTCGTTTAACCATAGCATCGTTGCTAGGCTCGCTTCATCTGGTACTTTCGTCATACGCGAAATCACATCCGGCTGAAACGAGGCTTCTACCTGCGGCCGGCCAATGCCTTCAATTCGGCTGCCTGTTGCAGCAGTTAAGCAAGCATTACGGCTCTGATAATAATCAAAATACACCGAGGCATCAGGGTCGGCGACAACTAACTCAGTTGTGTAACCTTTGTATAAAATATATCGACCCAAGGTTGCCGATGTGCCGCCAGTGCCTGCACTCATGACAATCACTGTAGGTATTGGGTGAGGCTCTAAGGCCATCTGCTGAAAGATGCTCTCGGCAATATTATTATTGCCACGCCAATCAGTGGCCCGCTCAGCATACAAAAACTGATCCATAAAATAGCCACCGCATTGCTCGGCAAGGGCTTTAGCGGCTGAGTGCATCTGATCAGCGCGATCGACGAAGTGGCATTCACCACCGTATAGGCGAATTTGTGCAATTTTTGTGGTTGCGGTTTGCTTTGGCATCACGGCAATAAATTTAAGCCCTAACATTTGTGCAAAATACGCCTCTGATACAGCCGTGCTGCCAGAGGA
>JABSRR010000113.1 GCA_013215025.1 Pseudomonadales bacterium | reverse complement strand
ATCATCGGCCCCCAAGAACCCACATAATCGATATACCGCTTATCATCCGCATCAAATAAATAGGCACCTTCGCCGCGTTTAAAAAACACCGGATCGCCACCAACGCCATTAAACGCCCTGACTGGCGAATTCACCCCACCGGGAATTGACTGTTTTGCGCGAACAAATAAATCGGCTGAATGACTCATACTTTCCTCATTTAAAATGGTTTAACAACGGCTAAAATCACCATGGCAAACATGGCGATCACAGGCGCTTCGTTATATATGCGATAAAAACGATGACTGCGGGTATTTCGACCTTCAGTAAACACTTTTACTAAATGTCGGTTATAAAATTGATAAGCAAAAAGACCGATCACAAACAGCATTTTGGTATGAAACCAGCCTGCCGACTTTAAATAGGCAAGATTAAGGTAAAGCATTGACAAGCCAAAGGCTAAACTTAGCCACGCAAACGGTGCGGTAAATCGATACAGCTTTTGCATCATAATCACTAAGCGCTGCTGTGTTGCTTGATCATCGCTCAAACAGTAATGCACAAACAATCTGGGTAAGTAAAAAATACCGGCAAACCAACTAATGACAAATATAATGTGAAGCGCTTGCAGCCATAAATACATAGGTTAATCTTCGTCTAGTATCGCCGCGGGCGATGATAATAGTTTTCAATATCGGGCTTGGTAATAATACCTGAGATTGCCGGCGCGTAAGCATCAAACAAGCCGGTGATTAACACTGCATCGACATCATCTTTTTGCATTTCCTGCCAAGCTTCTAAGCCCGAGGCATCATAGCTGAGTTCTGATACGTTCAAATGCTCGCCTGGGGTTGCGAGCAAATCGACTTTTTGTTCAGTGAACAAGCCTTGATTCGTTTTGGCTTCACTATACCACTGCTCGAGCTGCATACCATGCAATAAAATGCTGGCACTATTCGCTTCAGATACCATCACCCAGCGCGGCTTATTTAACAATAACTCGTCCAGTTCATCGAATGTCAACTGACGCGCCGTGCTCTTCATATTAGAATTCATTAAACTTGATACACCAACCCGCTGCAGCGCCACTTCAAACATCGATAGCGGGCGGTGCTGCCCAAGCCGCTCCAAGCTGGCAATATGTGGCGGGATTTGCTTAAACACCTGCGATACCATTAAGCTCGACACTACAATAGCAATCATGCCTGGCAATATAATATCCGGCGTATTGGTTAGCTCTAATAATGCAATGAGCGCAGCCAACGGGGCGTTGAGCACTGCGCCCATCATCGCACCCATCCCCAGCATTACATAAAACGCATCATTGGTAATAAAATTAGGCGCCAGGAAATTAATTAAAATACCTGAGGCACCACCGAAACAGCCGCCAATCACCAAGGTTGGCCCAACAATGCCAATCGGCAAGCCCATGCCTGAGCTCACCGCGGTCGCAAATAATTTAGCGATAGCAATAATTAACAAAGCATAAATGCTGATTTGATGCGCTAGGGCACTGTCTAAAGTGTCGTAACTAATACCCATGATTTCAGGCACATAAATAGCCAGCAAACCGGTAAAGAGGCCCGCCAGTGAAAACCTGGCCCAAATTGGCAGGTGGTGCATTTTAAGACCCTGCCGATGAATAAAACAAAACAGGGCCGACACCATACCTATGCCAATACCTATACCAATATAGGCCGCCACCTCAACATGTGAATGTACATCTAAAGGGTATATAGTGAATGCCGAGACATCACCAT
Organism: Pseudomonadales bacterium; assembly: GCA_013215025.1. Classification (NCBI taxonomy): domain Bacteria; kingdom Pseudomonadati; phylum Pseudomonadota; class Gammaproteobacteria; order Pseudomonadales; species Pseudomonadales bacterium. The sequence goes on along the minus strand of JABSRR010000113.1, from coordinate 4,014 downwards.
AGACCATACGGGTAATAATGGTGCCGGCCGCCGCGGCCAACATAATCGGGATAAAGCTGCCGATGGTATACTCTAATAGCACAACCTCCATCGCAAACAATACGCCGGCAATTGGCGTATTAAACGATGCGGCTATTGCGGCGGCGGTGCCGCAGCCTGACAAGATGCGGATGGAGTTATTCGGTAAGCGCCAGTACTGCCCGATTAAGGCACTGGCGGCGGCGCCCAGATGAATTGCCGGCCCCTCACGACCTGAGCTTTGACCGGTTAATATCATCCAAATACCAACCACGAACTGGATCAATGCTGGCCGCGCTTCAAAACGGCCATGGTTCAAATTCAGTCGCTGTACCACATGCGATAAACCAAGGCTTGGCACTGACTTTAGAATAAACTGGAATACCAAGCCAAGACTTAGCGCACCACCTACCACCAGCAATAGTCGATGCTCGGCGCTAAGGCGCTCAAACCATTCATGACTGCCATAAATTTGATCACCCGGCAGCTCAATTAAAAATCGAAACGCTTGAATCAAAACGCCGGTAACCAGGCCCACCAAAATACCCAGTGCCGACAGCTGCAGCAAAGCCGTCTCGTCGCCTAAGCGGTGACGATATTGTTTAATCCAGTGCTGAAACCAATGGGGGAGTTGCATATCGAGCGGATGGAATCCTAATATTAAAAGCCAAGATGCCGCAGCAGACTGCTGGCCAGTCAGCGCAATGGTTTGTATTATAGATGAGCTTTCACAAACAATTAATTGATAAATAAGCCATTATACACATACTGCTATGAACAGCTCTAAACGTAGAGAATTGCAAGCCATTCTATGGGCCAGGCGCCATTTTTTTCTCAGTCTAGCACTCGCCTTTATTGCCGGCGTATTCGTTTCAGGCCTTTGGGGTGCTTATGAACGCTACGAAATGTCGAAACTGCAACAGCTGTATCGACTTAGCCAACAGCAAAATACCGCGCTGGTTGCCAAGCGAGCCGAGCTCACCCTCACCAGTGAACGCCTGAGAGCTAATACTCAGGCACTGACTGCCTCTATCCGCGAGCAGGAGCAAGAAAACCGCGAACTGCAGCGGGCGCTGGATTTTTATCGACAGCTGATGGACCCCAGTCAGGTAAAAAAAGGCCTCGTTTTACATAGCTTTAGTCATAATCGCATAGAAGCTAACACTTATCGGCTTAAATTTACGTTTGTGCAATATGCCTTGAAGCCATCAAGCATGCGTGCGAAGCTACATTTTGTTGTACAGGGCAGCCAACAAGGCACAGCTGTTGAATTGCCTTTGCAACAACTTCTGCAAGCAACTGAAGACGGTGGAAAAAAATCCGCTACCGAGATTAACTTCCGATATTTTCAAGAGCTTGAATATATAATCCAAGTTGAACCTGATCTTGCCATCAATAGTATAAGCATTGATGCGCAGATCTCTCGACCGAAAAAAGCCAGCTGGTCACAGGAGGTGAACTGGGCCAAGAGCACAGCTGAAAACTAAATCGCTTAGTCATAGAGGTAATCTTATGTTTGGCAGCAAAGACAATAAAGATAGCGGCGTTAAAGCACCGACATCGTTCAGCCAAGACAGCCAATCGGTAATCCCTAAAAAAATCACCGAAAGCAAAAAAAGCAGCTCCACGACACTGATCGCTAAAGATGCCGAAATCTTCGGCGATATCAAGTTCGCCGGCAATCTCGAAATTGAAGGCCATGTCGTCGGCAACTTAATTGCCAACCCGGGTTCAGATGCCTCCGTCAGGGTTATGGAGAACGGCACCATCGAAGGCGACTTGAATGTACCCAATACTATTATCAACGGCCTTGTGAAAGGTAATGTGCACGCTAATAGCTTAGAGCTGGCTAATAAAGCCAAGGTTGAAGGCAATGTGCACTATCAATCGATTGAGATGGTAAAAGGCTCGCAGGTAAATGGCTCACTGGTGTATACCGATGCCAGCCCGGCGGCAAAAACGGTCAAAATTGATCAACATAAATCCTCGCAATCCTAAGCTAGATGATTGACGCTGAGTATAAGGCTGCGAGATAATCATCTACTTGTTTAGATAAATCGTTTATCTGTTTCTCATACGGTTTTGGTATTTTATGTCTGTTGCTGAAAGTTTTGACCCTACGCCATTGATCTTCACCGACAATGCTGCTGCGAAAGTGCGTGAGCTGGTTGAGGACGAGCAAAATCCAGAGCTAAAGCTGCGCGTATTTGTCACAGGCGGTGGCTGTTCTGGCTTTCAGTATGGCTTCACCTTTGATGAGCTGCTAGCCGATGATGATATAACGATTGAAAAAGATCACGTAGCTTTGGTCGTTGACTCGCTCAGCTACCAATACTTGGTTGGCGCCACGGTTGACTACACCGAGGGGCTAGAAGGCTCTCGCTTTGTTGTCGAGAACCCGAATGCCGACACTACCTGCGGCTGCGGTGCCTCTTTTTCTATTTAAACATAACACTCTTATACCAAATCAAACTAATTCATGGATTTATAGTCTATTGGTGTAATTACAAACTACACTTTCTTTACGGCTAATTGTGCCGTTAAGGTGACTATGAACATTCTCATTATACTCGGGGTACTTTTTATTGCCCTTATTGTGCTTGTTCCTTTGATCGAAAAGACCGCCAAACCGGTAGAAGAGGAGCAAATGCAAAAATACAGCAAAGTCATCATGGGCTTAATGATGGCCATCGTGGTTGCCGCATCGCTAAAATTTTGTTTGGCGGGCTAGAGTGCAGGCTTTTCAGAGACAAAGACTAGGTTTTTCTCTACACTAGGGCTTTTTATTAAGAAGCCTTTATGAACCAAGATCAACTGAAGCAAGCGGTTGCAAAAGCAGCGCTAGACATCTGCCTAAGCCAACTTTCACGCAGCGATATTCTCGGCATTGGCACAGGCTCTACGGCCAACTTTTTTATTGACTTGCTGGCACCCTATAAAGACGATTTCAAGGGCTGCGTTTCCAGTTCTGAAGCATCCAGCAAGCGCTTGCAAGGTCATGGCATAGAAGTCTATACGCTGAACGAAGTTGGACCATTCTCACTCTATGTTGACGGCGCTGATGAAGCGAATCCTCAGCTGCAACTGATCAAAGGCGGCGGCGCAGCCTTAACCCGTGAAAAAATTGTCGCCGCCTGTGCCGAGCAATTTATCTGTATTGCCGACCATAGCAAAGCGGTGCAAACCCTTGGGCAATTTCCCCTACCGGTTGAAGTCATTCCCATGGCGCGTAGCCACGTGGCAAGACAGTTACTGGCGATGGGCGGTAACCCAGTATACCGCGAAGGTGTCGTGACTGATAACGGTAATGTGATTATTGATGTTTATGACTTTATGATTAACGACCCCTGCGCCACAGAGTCTGCGATCAATGCGATTACCGGTGTCGTCACCAATGGCTTATTTGCCGCTCGCCCCGCTGACACATTATTGTTATCCAGCAGCGGTGGGGTTGAACAGCTGAAGGCGGAAATCGCCTAAATAGCGCACGCACGCCTAACGTCAGTCAGTCATAAAAATAAATATTCGGCGATCATAAAGCTATCGCCTAAGCCTTCTTCAAAGCCAAAAAAACTGATGTCTTCTCGACTATGCTGTTGCCATAGGCCAATGACAAAATCTTGTTGGAATTGCTCAGCCAAGCGGTTGAACAATGCTATTGGTTCGGCCAGGTGTTTTTTTTGCTTAATGTGAAAGCGTATGCCAAATTCAAACGCGGGCGTAATTTGCACATCTGCGCGCGCCACGATAAGTTCCGCCTGCAGGGCTGGGCGTTCAGCAATAAACGCTGTTATCAAATCCTGCATCTGTGGCAGCGCGGACTGCAGGCTGGGAAGCTGCTCAGCCTCTAATTTGTCCACTGCCAATAAAATATATACTTGCATCAATACACCTAATCGCTTCTGCTCAGTCAGCAGCAAACATTCTAGCAGCCGATTGTTGAATCGCTAAGTATTGCTGATAAGATAATAGGCCTATTTTGGCAGCATTATCTTC
>JABSRR010000112.1 GCA_013215025.1 Pseudomonadales bacterium | reverse complement strand
CAATGCTCTGCTGCTGTGCCTTGGTCAAGCTGAAGGGCAGTGAAGTGATGAGCTGTTTTGCCAGCGCCTGGTCAGTAAAGGCCTGGGCCTTTTGTGCGCGACGTTTTGCGCGAAGGGTTAAAAAGCTGATCTGATGCGCTAACAGTTCCTCAAACGCTAGGCGCTGCTGAAAAGGGTTTGTCCCCTGTTCTAGAGCCTGAAGATCTAGGTGGTTAGGTGGCTGATGGAGGTACAGCAAGGCCTGTTTTAAAGAAATATCTAAAGCTTGTAGCGCTGCTGGTAGTTCAAACAAACTCAGTTTGACATCACTGAGCTCTAATACCTTCAGTGCTTGTGCCTGAAGCTTTCGCCACAGTTGCTGGCTAATGCCCTCAGTGCTTGGGTAAATAGCGGTAAAGCATTGTGCGCTTGGATCGAAGCTAGTGGGATTGATCTCGTATTCAGGGTGCACTACTTCAATCCCGGCTGGCCCAGGTCGCGCCTCACCAAAGCAGCGCAGCGTATAGCCAGGCTGAAGCTGCGCCTGTTGAGCTTTGCTAAAGTGAAAAAGTCGGAGTTTAATGGCAGCACTATCATCTTCGAGCAGGATGATTAAACTGCGCCGCTTACCAAATTGCAGCTTGCAAGAGACGATGTTGCCCTCAAACAAAGCGGCTTGATAAGCCTGCAGTTTGGCAATTGCTGTCAGTCTAGAGCGGTCTTGATAATGGCGGGGCAGATGAAACAGCAAATCAGCAATTTGAGCAATGCCATAGTGATTAAGTTTGGCTTGCAGTTTTGGCCCAACCCCATGCAGCGCATGGATGGGATCTTGCAGTGATAGCATGCTGATTACTGAATAGGCAGGTCGCAGCGATTCACGGCCTGACCGAGCACATCCATGGCTTCAAAGCGCGGAAAGCTCATACGCCAAGCCAATGCCACCGTTCTGCTCATCGCCGCACCGGTTTTGCCCGCAAATGGCTTGATACAAACAGATTGATGTAAATCATTGTGAAGCCCAGCCGCGCTCAACGGCAAAATAGTAATGCCAAGGCCTGATGCCACCATATGTTTTAGCGTATCCAAAGACGTATTGGCACTGGCGGCCATGGCGTATTGATTTTGCTGTAGTTTTTGTTTGAGCTCGGGCATCGCTTGAAATATTTGATCGCGAAAACAGTGACCCTCGCCAAGAAGTAACACGGTCTCGGATAATAAATCATTGGCCTTTAATGCCGACTGAGCAGCAAGCGGATGATCGATGGGCAGCATGGCGACAAAAGGTTCTTCGTATAGCGGCTTAGTCACGACGTCAGGTTCGCTGAACGGCAGTGCTACGATGATGGCATCAAGCTGGGTATCCACCAGCTTTTTCCGTAACACAGCGGTGTAGCTCTCTTCAATAATTAGCGGCATTTCTGGCGCTAATTGCTTAAGCTGTGGTAATAAATGCGGGAATAAATAGGGCCCAACGGTAAATATGGCGCCGATCTTTAGCGGGCTGCTCAAGGCGTTTTTACCCGAATGAGCAATATCTTTAATGATTGAGGCTTGCTTTAGCACTTCCTTAGCTTGTTGAATGATCGCCTCGCCCGTGGCTGAAGGTACAATCCGACTTTTACTGCGCTCTATCAAGGTCACCCCAAGATTGTCTTCCAGCTTTTTTAAGGCAATACTGAGGGTGGGTTGCGACACGTGGCAGGCTTCGGCTGCTTTACCAAAGTGGCCAAGCTCTGCTAGCGTGACGAGGTACTTGAGTTCTGTTAAAGTCATGGGCTGAAGCACAGGTTGATAGAAAATAGATATCAATTATTCATTGATAGACATAAAAAATCTATGATTAGTTTAACGCATTTGGCCGCAAAACGTATTGGTTTTATTGGCTTTGGTGATATCGGTAAACATTTTGCCGAAATATTGTCAGCCGAATTAAGCCAGGCTGAGTGTGCCCCGGCTGAGCTTATCGCAATACGTCGCAATATTGCGGCGATTGCTAAGCCCGAGCTTTGCCAGCCGCTCGCCTGCGATGTTAATGACCTGACTCAGTTGGCACGACTGAAAGATTTGTCGGTTGATTATTGGGTGATTAGCTTAAGCCCAGATGCTATGGATGAGGCAGCTTATCGGCAAACCTATTTGCAGGGCTTATCTAATATCTTGCAAGTATTGAATCAGGCTGAACAAAACGCGCGCAAAATTTTCTGGCTTTCGAGCACCAGCGTGTTTGCTCAAGATCAGCATCAATGGGTTGATGAAAGCTCAGAAACTGCACCAACTCGATACCAGGGGCAGGTGCAAAAAGCGGCTGAAAAATTACTGCAAAGCTCTTTGATCGAAACCTGCGTACTACGCTGTTCTGGTATTTATCGCAGCCAGCAACATAGCTTGCTTAACAAGCTGCAAGCCGGACAGCTGCCGGCAAATCTTGTCCATGAGTATTACACCAACCGGATACATGTGATTGATGTGGCGAGAGCTTTATTGCACTTGCTGGCGCTGGATGCCAGTGGCCAAGCCATAGATGCGATTTATCACGCCAGCGATTGCTGTCCGGTGCTGAATACAGAGCTATATCAATGGCTAAGTGAAACCTGGCAGCTGCCGCTAAATGCGGATATGCAGCCGCCGTCAAGACGGGTCGGCTCAAAGCGCGTTTCTAATCAGCGACTGCGTGATAGCGGCTTTGAGTTTAGCTTTCCAAGCTTTCGCGAAGGCTTTAGTCAGTACCTTGATAGCCATAAGCCCAGTTCTCGATCAGGAGGTGACTCATGATCGCTATATTGCGCATGCAGCATACTTATCAGCTGTTGTTTAGCTTACGGCTACTCAGNTTAGGNCTACTGTTAGCGGTGGCCTTAATAAGTCAACTGTTGCCAGCTAACTTTTTCCAGCAGTTAATAAACTGGCCGCTATTAAGTTTAGCGATTATCGCTGCTGCGCTACTCAGCGTGATGAGTTTAATTTTACGTCCGCGCTTACAAGAACATGTGTTGCTGTTTTGTGCCTTACTGCTCGATAGCCTGATCTGGTTTATGGCAATTTCAGCCACTGGTGGTGCAATCAATCCTGCGGTCAGCTATGCATTGGTGCTATTGTGCGTGGCGGCAATCTCGCTAGCGCCGATTTACAGCTTCATACTGTTTGTCTGTATGGGGCTTGCATATGCAGCCTTATTAGAGCTGTCGCCGCACCACCATCATGCGATGATGATGAGTTGGCACCTGTGGGGCATGTGGCTGCTATTCTTATTAAACGCGGGAATTATTTTATGGGTTACGCGTTTTTTATTAAGACGAATTCAGCAGCAAGATTTAGCCCTGCAAGAGTTTCGTGAGCAACAGGTGAGAGATGAGAAGTTGATTGCGCTGGGCACGCTGTCGGCAAGTGTTGCACATGAACTGGCGACGCCGCTGTCGACAATTGCTGTGCTGGTCGAAGGCCAAAAAGATGATCATAATCTGATGATAGAAGAACAGGTGCAGCGTTGTAAGCAAGTGCTGCAAACCTTGCGTCAGCAGCCACGACCCAATGTCATTGATAGTGAGGTGTTATTGCAAACCCTGCGCAATGAGATGCAATTACTGCAGCCTGCTGCAACCATACATTGGCACCTGCAGGCGATGTTTGATATCAACTATAGCTCGCTACTTGAGCATGCATTATTAGCGTTGTTAAATAATGCGGTGGAAGCTGCCGCCACTGCGGTAGATTGTCAGATTGATTGTTCTGATCAGCATTGCCAAATTGATATCGCGCATGATGGCGAGCCGATTGATGAACAATTGCTGTCTCGCCTTGGCAAAGAAACCGTAAGTTCCGATAAGGGCTTTGGCATGGGACACTATTTGGCAAACGCCAGCATTGAAAAACTCGGCGGCAGTTTGCTGTTATTGAATGCGCCGCAGCCACCGTCCGAGCATCGAGTGCTTATGCGGGTTCGCGTGCCTGTAGTGGCTGCAGCCGACGTGAAATCAGAGCTCACGGGTGCCCAGTATGACTGATGCAATGCCAAAGTCGCTAAACATTTTGCTGTTAGAGGATGATCTTGCTTTCGCGAAGGCATTGATTGCTGGCTTTGCCAGGCAGCAACACCAATGTAGTCATGAGTTCGATTGTGCAAATCTGTTAGCACGTGAGCTTGAGCAGGAACAATTTGACCTAGTGTTGCTAGATTTAAAATTAGCGGAGCAGACTTCGCTTGGCATAATTCCAGAGCTTCGTCAGCGGCTGCCGCAGGCCAAGATTATTATGATTACTGGCTTTGCTTCGATTGCGACAACGGTCGAGGCGATTAAGAACGGTGCCGATGACTACTTGCCAAAGCCAGTTAACGTGGCTGATATTTTAAAGCTGATGGCGGCGCCACAGCCAAATGACCACGCTGATCAAAATGATGCTCCGACGATGTCGCCGAAGCGCCTGGAATGGGAGCATATTCAACGCGTGCTATCAGAAAACGACGGCAATATCTCGCGCACGGCTAAACAGCTAAATATGCATCGTCGAACCTTACAGCGCAAGCTGCAGAAAAAACCGCAGTTACAATAACAGGCGGGTGCTTTTGCTTATGCTGAGGCAGTGATACTATGCGCCGACATTAGTATGCGTTGCAGAGGAAATCTATGGCCTGGTTACAAGTCCAATTTTCAACCGATAGTGAACAGCAGCAGGCGTTAGAGGACGCACTGTTTACTGCTGGTGCAGTCTCAGTGACTTATGCCGATGCCGCAGATCAGGCTATTTTGGAACCCGGCCTACATGAAACACCGCTTTGGGATGCGCTATTGCTGACCGCTTTGTTCGATGCAGACAGCGATAGCCAGCTATTATTGGATGCGGCTGAGCAGGCGTATGGCCAGCCATTGCCGCGTTATGAGCTTGAGCTATTGCAGGATCGCGACTGGGAGCGCGAGTGGATGGACGACTTTGAGCCGATCCAGTTTGGCGATAAGCTCTGGATTTGCCCTAGCTGGCACCAACCGGTGGACGCGAATGCAGTTAATATTCGTTTGGACCCTGGCTTGGCATTTGGTACCGGCACTCACCCTACTACCGCTATGTGCCTGCGTGCTCTGAACGGGCTAGATGTGCAGCACCGATCCTTATTGGATGTTGGCTGCGGCTCAGGCGTGCTGGCGATTGCCGGCTTATTGCTCGGCGCTGATACTGCGGTTGGAACTGATATTGACCCGCAGGCGATTACTGCCAGTCGTGAAAATGCCGAGCGCAATGGCATTGAGCCAGCGCGCTTCGCGCTTTATCTGGCCGGCGAGGAGCCCATCGAGCAGCGCTATGATATCGTGATTGCCAACATACTGGCTGGGCCGCTGGTCGAGATGGCCGCACAGCTGAGTGCTCGTTTAAAGCCGGGTGGCATATTATTATTATCGGGCCTTTTAAGCGAGCAACAAGGCGAGATTCTCGATGCCTATACCGAGATTGCCTTTGAGCATTTCTACCATGAGGCGCAATGGCTGTGCCTGCAAGGGGTTAAAATCTCAAAATAATCATTTTTTTGCCAAGCTGGTCAAATTTTCAGCGGCTTTGTTTTTGTGTTTTATTGGCCTTACGCACTACAATAGGCGCAACACCATGATGAGAAAGCAAAACTATGTCAATCACTGAGGCGAGCTGTCCGCACTGCGGCGCAGAATACCAACTAACGCCTGAACAGCTAGCGGCTGCAAATGGCCAAGTGCGTTGTGGTGCATGCATGCAAGTGTTTCAGGTGCATACCTCGGCCCCCGAGCCGCCAATCATTGATGACACTGAGCAATCGATGATTGACGATACTGAGCAAATGCTGATCGATGATGATATGGATATGTTTGCAGCCGAGGCTGCAGACAACGGTGATGATCCAGAAGCTGATTCGTCTGAGCAGCTTAACGAGGAGTTGCTCTCGCTGGACTCGGCCATTCAAAAAAGTGGTGAGGGTAATTTCTTTGCTGATGATGAAGTGGATGT
>JABSRR010000111.1 GCA_013215025.1 Pseudomonadales bacterium | reverse complement strand
TGTAGATTTTGTTGATGACATGATCAGCTTGGTGAGCGCTGATTATACCGCAGTTGATGGTGATGATTTAACGGTTGAACCCTTAGAGGCAATTTGGCCTAGTGCTAACGATACGCTAGAGCAGGATATGGCCTGGTTTAAGGCTCAGGTGCTGGACAACCCGAACTATGTCAAAAATATTGTTTCAGAAGATGGCCGGCTGGCGGCGATTGTGGTGCGCTTACAAAACTTTTCCTATAAAGCTGCGCCTGCAGACGGCAGCGGTTTAAGCACGGCGCAACTGCTAAGTGCCGAGGATGAACAGCAGTTTGCCTCATCCTTAATTGCCGTTGGTTTGAAACATCATCGTGATGATTTTCAGGTGTATGTTTCAGGCTTGCCGGTGATTAATTTTCAGCTGATTGATACCTCCGGCAAAATGATGAGTAAGAATATCTCGATTGGCCTGTTGATTTTAATGGCGCTGTTATTGCTGCTGTTTAGACGCGTATCGGGCGTGGTGATTCCGATGATTGTAGTGAGCTTAACGCTATGCGCCACGTTTGCCTTATTGGGTATGAGCAATGTGCCTATTACCGCCAGTCTGCAAATCTTGCCGACTTTTTTGCTGGCCATCGGCATCGCCGATTCAATGCATATGCTGTCGGTGTTTTATCGCGAATACGATAGCGGCCTGGCCAAACAGGATGCAATTATGTTGGCGGTGCGCAAAACCGCGGTGGCCGTATTAATGACAACGGCAACCACTGCTGCCAGCTTGCTGTCATTTACCTATGTAGAGTTGGTGCCGATGAAAATGTTAGGGGTATTTGGCTGTATCGGCGTGCTGTTTGCATTGATTTATACCGTGGTGTTATTGCCGGTTATTTTAACCCTGGTGCCGATTCGTCGTAAAAGCCGCGCGGCCGACAAGCAACCCTTGGCCGAGGCTGAGCTGGCAAAAGTGGATGCCGCTGAGCTGAAAGCATCGGTGCAGGGCAAGGCTTCCAAAGTCAGCGATAGATTACTGCAATTTTGCGGCCGCTTTAGCGTGCGCTATGCCAAAGGAGTGATTGCCGCCTTTAGCGGTTTGGCGATTTTATCGCTGGTGGGAATCAGCAATGTGTCGATGCAGCATGATCCGCTGCGCTGGTTTCCTGAAACGCATCCGATTCGTAAGTCAGCCGAGCTGGTTGATTTTAATCTCAGTGGCTCGATGGTACTTGAGGTGTTAGTTGATAGCGGTGAAGAACAGGGCATTTATCAGCCAGAATTTTTGCAACTATTGGAGCGCCTGGAAGCGGCAAGCTATGCGTTAAATGTTGAGGGGATTGAAGCGAAAAAGATCAACTCGATTGTCTCGATGGTGAAAGAAAACCACCGCAAGCTGAATTTTGATGATCCAGCATTTTATCTGATTCCGGATAGTCGTGAGCTGATTGCGCAGGAAATGCTGCTGCTGCAGTTTGGTGGCTCAAAAGAGTTAAGCGAATATGCCAACGATGCTTTTTCGCTAGCGCGTTTAAATATGAACTACGAAAATAATCGGCTTTTGCATACCGCAGAGTATCTTGAGGCACTGAAAGTGATCTTTGATAAAGAAATCGCCGCCTCGGGCCTGGATGTTGAAGTCACTTATGCTGGCCATATGGTGACGGCGGATAAGATTTTGTCGACCATGATTATTAGCGCGATCGAAAGCTATGTGATTGCCTTTATTTTAGTTGGCTTATTAATGCTGTTATTGATGGGCAACTTCAAGCATGGCCTGCTGGCGTTTATTCCTAATGTGATGCCAATTATTTTTACCATGGGCTTTATGGGTTGGGTGGATATGCCATTNACNATTACTACATCGATTATTGGNTGNGTGGTNATTGGTATTTCGGTGGATGACACGATTCATTTTATGCATCACTTTCGCGAAGCGCATAGCCGTGGCTATTCAGTGACAGAGGCTATTCGTCACAGCCTGCAAATGGCGGGGCAGGCGATTTTATTCACCTCGATCGTGTTGGTTGGCTGCTTTATGGTATTTGCCACCGATGAGTTTCAAAACCAAGTGGAGTTTGGTGGCTTATTAGCGGTGTCGATTATTTTTGCGTTAATCTCTAATTTATTCTTGGCACCGGCTTTGCTGCGCTGTTTTTGGCGCGCCAAGTCGGAACAGCCAATAGCTACGGCGCCTGCTATTGAGCATTAAGCCCTGCAGTAGGGGCATCTACAAATTGCGCGATTGCGGTCAGCGATGTGTCGACCGCATCCAACAGCCCTAACATACCGATAAAGCCATGGCCTAGCTCTGCAAAATGTAAATGTTCGACTGCCACGCCGTCTGCTTGCAGCTGCTCGCGATAGCGCAGTGCTTCTGTGCTGAGTAGGTCGAAGCCGGCAGTTATTAACAAGGTTTTTGCCAGCCCCTGTTTATCTGCAGCCTGCATTGGGCTGTGATAGGGGTTGTTGGCCGCTGCGTTTGCCACATAAGCTTGTGCGGTGGCATGTAAGTATTCTGCATTGGGCGGAACGCCGGCGCTGATCAACTCGCTGTTATATTCAGCACGATAAGTCTGCAGCATGGGATAAATAAGAATTTGACCGGCTAGCCGCTGGCCTGCCGGCTGACGCAATAGCGGCTGCTGATCATGTGTGGTGATGTTTATATCAGCCCAAGCCCAAGCCGATCTCGATGCGCTAGCGCAACGGCGGCGGCCAGATTACCGCCAGCACTGTCGCCGGCCACAAAAATCTTAGCGGGGCTAAGCTGCAATTTTGCTTGCTGGCTAAACAGCCAGTCTAATGCCGCACGAGCATCATCAAAGGCAGCCGGAAACGGATGCTCGGGTGCCAGCCGATAGCTTGGAGTAATGACGATGGCTTGACTGCGCTGCGCGATTGCCTGCGCTAATTTACTCACTGCTTGGGTGCTGCCGGCGCTAAAACCGCCCCCATGAAAGTAGAGTATGGCTGCATAGCCGCCGTCTTCCTGCGGCTTAAGCTTGTTGGGGCGATAGCTGATAGCCTCAAGTTGATGGGCGCCTTTGACCTGAATGGTGTGTTTGCGTATCTGCCCATTAAATTCAGGCTGGCGTGATAGCTGATAAAACTGTGTCACAGTATGTCGGTAGTCTGCCAGCGCTGCGGGGTTTTGCCCAGCTAATGCGGCTGCAGTTGGGGCGTCTAGTTCGGCTGGACTGATCATTTTCAGCAGCGCAAATAGCGGATGTATTTTGCCCAGCGAGCTTTGGCTGTTGACCAATATGCCAGTACCAAGGCTGGCAACTAGCAGCAGGACTAAACTAATGAATATTGTGGCAATGACTTTCATAGAGAAGCTGTATGGTAATGTGTTAATGATTTTAAAGGCTGACAAACAATATAGGCCAGAGCGCTGAATAAGATCAATATGTATATACATCGGGCAACGCAATCTTGATAAGTTTGAGCTTAATTTTTTTATTTATAATGCCCTTATATGATCAAGTGTTTGGCGTGATTATCTGACAGACAAAGAATTTTAGCGAATTAATAAATTAAAGTCGGATAGAATGGTAGAAAGTAGAAATAGTTTATATGTTAGATAAAAGATAGAGATAATGGCAGAATAAACGAAACAACAGAAAGCATGCAGGCAATTGCCGCGGTTAGCGCGTTGCTGGATGATTTAAATAATAAACCGCTAATAAGTATCCACAGCCCAAGAAAGATGGACAACTGTAACAAAATCATGAGTAAGCCATTTAGTTTATTGTTGTTGTGACGCAATACTCTAGAGCAATTTCATGACAGACGTATGACACCGATTGCTCTACATCAGAATGTAAGCAATTAACGCGTCAGTTATGCATACAGATCACTGCAAATATCTTTGTTGGCTAAAAGTCAGCTTTAATTATTTATTTGTTGATAGTGTTAACACTTTGCAGATGCAGGGCAAAATCACACAAAGCTATTTGGCGATGATGCGACCCGGGTTACACTAATCATTACGCTAATTGCTGAGATAAAACTTAAGTGCATTTTTCGATATCAGCAGAACTTGAATCTACTCTCCTGCGACTCACCAATGCTGATGCTTTAGCATTTGATGCGGTGATACAAAGCTTGTGGAGTGGTTACGGGCAGATCATACGACTGCGTCTATATGGCGCTGAGATGCCTTCGGTAGTGGTTAAATTGGTCTCGCTTTGTAAAGTAGAGCAACACCCGCGAGGTTGGAATAGTGAACTGGCGCATCAACGCAAGCTGCAGTCTTATCACGTAGAAGCTTATTGGTATCAACAGTATGCCATGCAGTGTGATTCAGCTTGTCGAGTTGCGCGCTGCTATGGCTGCGTGATTGATGAGCAGCAGCTGGTGCTGGTACTCGAAGACTTGGATGCCAGTGGTTTTGACGGACGTGTTGAAGCCAAATCACAGCATAGCTTAATGATGCTGCAAGCCTGCCTCCGCTGGTTAGCCCATTTGCATGGCAAATTTTTACGCCCTAACATAAACAATCTCAAGTGCCAGGATTCTGCCGTTGCCGTGCCAGAAAGCAGTCAGGCTGGATTGTGGCCAACGGGCAGCTACTGGCACCTATCGACGCGCCCTGATGAGTGGGCTGCATTGCCAGACGGTGAACTAAAGCGCTACGCTGCAGCACTTGATTCTGCCCTTCGCCACAGCGACTATCACACCTTAATTCATGGCGACGCCAAGCTTGCCAATTTTTGCTTTAAAACGCTACCAAAGACGCAAGCGATCGATGTGGCCGCGGTGGACTTTCAGTACCTGGGGTGGGGCTGCGGTATGCGTGATGTAGCCTATTGTATCAGTAGCGCATTAGAGGCAAGTCAATGTTCGGCCCAGTCTGAGGCATTGTTAGATTATTATTTTCAACAGCTTCGCTTTGCCATCGAGCGTTATCAGCCTAGCATGACAGAAACTGCCGTTGATGGCGTAGTGAAGCAGTG
>JABSRR010000110.1 GCA_013215025.1 Pseudomonadales bacterium | reverse complement strand
GCAAGCTTTGGCTGGCAGTTTGCATTTTAACTAGCGAAGTAGGTATAGCTTAGATATTAGCTGTTGCTCAGATTTAATGTGTTGCTCAGATTGAAGGTGTTGCGCAGATAGTCGTGCAATAAGTTTGAGTATGCACATAAAGCCGCTTCGGAGCGGCTTTAAAAAATCTCTTATAATTGCTTATGTAGAAAATTTAAGCTCTGCTCCGAGCTCTAGGATAAGAACTTATAAAGAGCTCAATTATATGGATAAAGACTAAAGCTGCTTAATAAGCACTTTAGAGTTTCGTTGGTAGTTGTACATGGCTTGCTTCTGCTGCGGCAGATCATCTACCGAGGCCTGAATAAAGCCTTGTTCTAAAAAGAAATGCAGTGATTGAGTTGTGAGCACAAACAAACTATCGATTGCAGCTGCAGCAGCTTGCTCAGCAAGATAGGCGAGCATCTCAGCACCGCGTTGACCACCTTGATAATCTGGATCGGTAGCTACGCAGGCAATCTCAGCCATATTCAGACCTTGATCATCAATAAATGGGTAAAGTGCTGAGCAAGCAATAATTTTGTTATCGCGCTCTATCACAATGAAGTGATGCATTTCCTGTTCCAGCACCTCAGGCTCACGTTTGACTAAGAAGCCACTGCTTTCTAAGGGCTGTAATAGCTGCATAATGCCGCCAATATCTTCTGCACTGGCAGGTCTTATCGACTCGTAAGGATTCTTGCTCAATAATACGCCGCTGCCATCCGTGGTGAATAGTTCGGTAAGCAGTGCGCCGTCTTGTTCTACGCTTACCATATGACATCTAGGAATGCCTGCTTTGCAAGTGTTGATCAAGCAGCTTAAATTATGCGAGGGTTGGCTAATTTGTAAGGCCTGTTGCAGTGTTAATTCGCGCTCTAACTCCCTCAGTTCTGCAGCTTGCGAGACAATAATAAATTTATCGGCGCCGATACTTTTGGCTACGGCCGTTGCGACATGCTCGGCTGCAACATTAAAACTTTCGCCAGTTACTGAGCCAGCGATATTCGATAATAATACAATCGCATTATGTTCTAACACGGCTTGTATGGCAGCGCAGTCTACTTTTCTAATTTCACCGGTAAACTGAAAGTCTTTTCCTTCAAGTACGCCCAGCGGTTTAGCGGTAATAAAATTGCCACCAACCAGTTTAATATCGCTGCCTTGCAGCGGCGTATTAGGCAGCGCTGCTGAGAATAGAGCTTCAAGCTTAAAGCGCGCCTCACCCGATACCTGTTTTGCAATATGTAAAATTTCACTGCTGGTGATGCGCTGCCCCAGGTGCATTTGGCTGCTAATTCCGCTTTCAGTTAGGGCATCACTGATTAATGGCCTGGTGCCCATAACCAAAACAATTTTTATGCCAAGGCTATGCATTAAAGCAATGTCATAGATCACCTGTGTTAGCTTGTCAGATTGTAAACAAAAGCCGTCCAGTAATAGCACCATCGTTTTACCACGATGGCTATTAATATAGGGAGACGATTCGCGAAAGGTTTGAATGAACGTCTTGTTTGCAGGCGTGGTTTCAGACACGGTTATTCCTTGGCTTGACACAGTAGTGATCAATAAGTTGCTGTAATATTGTAACCGCCGGTTGAATTTGATCAAGCGCTAGGTACTCATTTGGCTGGTGCGCTTGGTCAATCGAGCCAGGACCCATGACTACCGTGTTAATATTGAGTGCTTTTAAAAACGGCGCTTCAGTCGCAAAGGCAACAGCGCCTGCAGTTTGCCCGGTTAGTGACTCAACACGCTGGATCAATTCACTATCACTGTCTTGAAAAAATGCATTCACGCCATCTATCAGTGACTCAAATTTCAACTCAACTTGATGAGCAGTTGCAATCGGTGCTAGACGTTGCTCAAGCTGATTTAAAATTGCCTGATTACTCATGCCTGGCAGACCGCGAAAATCAAAATGCAAAGCGCATTGATTGCAAATGCGGTTGGGATTGTCGCCGCCATGAATGCAGCCAAGATTTAAAGTGGGTGTTTGTACTTCGAACACAGGGTTTTGATAGTGTTGCGCTAGTTCTTCACGAAACTGGCGTATCGTCATTAATACATCGCTCATGGCATCTAAAGCTGAATGGCCAAGTGCTGGGTTTGAGGAGTGACCACTCTGGCCCTGTATATTGATCGCGTGCATCATAATGCTTTTATGACTATGAATCGGCTTAAGTCCAGTCGGCTCGCCGATCACCGCTGCACGCGGTTTTCTTAAACTGGCGGCGCTGAGGGCTCTAGCGCCACTCATGGAGCTTTCTTCGTCGGCCGTGGCAAGAATAATCAGCGGTTGCTGCAGTTTGCTGGCTGCATCGACTAAGGGCAAAACGGCCTCAATAATAACGCTGAAAAACCCCTTCATATCACAGCTGCCCAAGCCGTAAATACGGTTGTCGGCCTCGGTTGCTGCCAGTGGATCAAAATCCCAGAGTGATTCGTTAAACGGCACGGTGTCAGTATGACCCGCTAACACTAGGCCACCATCACCATCGCCCAGTGTGGCAATCAGATTCGCTTTGTGTTCGCCTAGTGGCTGAATTTCAATCGCAAAGCCTAAGCTTTGAAACCAGTCAGCCAAAAGGTCAATTACCTTACGATTGCCCATATCCCAGCTAGCAGAAACCGATGAAACTGAAGCGGTAGAAAGTAGCGCTTGCAGGCGTTGGTGAAACGACGGTAGATTTGGCATAGGGTTGGCATTTATTTGGCTAAGTTAATGAAATCCCGAAAGCTTTGCGCTATGGTCTAGCTGTAATTGGATAACGTAATTGACGATATCCGACTCGGGTAATTAATCTGAATGGCTTATTTATGACGCAAGCGATAGCAGAACGCAACCTCGATCTCCGCTTTTTACTGACTGAACTGGCGCGTGCAGGAAAAATTAGCGCCGATAGTGTGGATGAGGTCATGATCAGGCCACGCTCTTTAGCAGATTCCCAAAAGCATGCGATTAACTATCTGGCAGATATTGGTTTAGTTAACGTAGACACCGGTAATGCTTTTACGGTGGAGCAGCTGGTTGAATGGTTGGCAGACATTGCCGAACTTGAAGCCTTTCATATCGACCCACTGAAGATTCGCGCAGCCGATGTTACCCAGGTCATGAGTCATGCCTTTGCGCAAAAGCATCAAATTTTAGCCGTAGAAATTGGCGCTAATCAGGTTAAAGTTGCCTCGGCACAGCCGTTTAAATCGGCTTGGCAGGCCAATCTTCAGCATGTGCTAAACAAAGAAATCGTCACTGTTTTTGCTAATCCTGCTGATATTGCTCGCTACACTACCGAATTTTATGCGCTTGCAAAGTCTATGCAGCAGGCCACCCAAAACCAAGCTGGGCCCGCTGGGTCGTTTGATGCATTTTTAGAGCTTGGTGAATTAAAAAATCCCGATGCCAACGATCAGCATATTGTCACGATTGTTGACTGGCTATTTCAGTATGCTTTTGATCAACGTGCCAGTGATATCCATATAGAGCCAAGACGTGAGTTAGGCTATGTACGTTTTCGTATCGATGGCGTTTTGCATCAAGTATATGAAATGCCGATGCAGGCTTTAGTTGCGGTGATCAGCCGAATTAAAAGTATGGGTCGCTTAGATATAGCCGAAAAGCGAAAGCCACAAGATGGGCGACTTAAGACTATCACGCCTAAGGGTTTAGAAGTGGAATTGCGACTGTCTACATTGCCAACCGCGTTTGGAGAAAAATTGGTGATGCGGATTTTTGATCCGGAGGTTTTATTAAAATCTTTTGATCAGTTAGGTTTGGCAAATCAAGATTATAGCCGCTGGAACACAATGACTCAGAAATCAAATGGCATTGTGTTAGTTACAGGTCCAACCGGTTCAGGCAAAACCACTACTTTGTATTCCACGCTTAAAGAGTTAGCAACACCAGATGTTAACGTTTGCACCATTGAAGATCCGATTGAAATGATTGAGGATAGCTTCAATCAAATGCAGGTGCATCATGGTATCGATTTAGATTTTGCGGCCGGGGTTAAGGCGCTGCTACGTCAGGACCCAGATGTTATTATGATTGGTGAGATTCGTGATAAAGAAACCGCTGAAATGGCGATCCAAGCAGCGCTAACAGGGCATCTTGTTTTATCAACATTACATACTAACGATGCGCCATCAGCTATCACTCGAATGTTAGAAATTGGTGTGCCAGCATATTTGATTCGCGCTACGGTATTAGGTGTTATGGCGCAGCGTTTGGTACGTAGGCTATGCCCGCATTGTAAAGCCGAGCATGCTGTCGATCAACAACAATGGCAGGCTATGGTTGCACCTTGGAAAGTTGCAGCGCCGAGCAAGGTATATAAGCCAGTAGGGTGTTTAGAGTGTCGCAATACCGGTTATTTGGGGCGTGAAGGTATTTATGAGGTGATGCCAATAAGCTCGCCCGTGCAGCAATATATTCAATCGCAAACTGATGTAGTTGCGATGCGCAAATCAGCGATGAAAGAAGGGATGCGAACACTTCGTCTCAGTGGTGCGCAAAAGGTGGCGCAAGGTTTGACGACCATTGAAGAGGTGCTTAGAGTTGCGCCTCAGCCAGTTGAAAATTAGTTGTTTCGAGTATGTTACAGCACTTAGATTATGCGGCTCAGCTGGAGCATCTACAGCAGCAATTTGATCGCTCTTTTTTACCGCCTACGCTGAGTTCAACGATCGAAAAAACCCTGTTTTGCAGTCATTATGTATACAAATCTTGTCAGATAAGCCCGCAGCTGCTGGAGTTTTTGCAGCAACAAGAAACTCAGGGCTCTGCTAATGTTGCTGAGTTCGCAAAAGAACAATCAATCCTGCCATGCATGGCGGCAATGGACGCTGGCCAAATTGATGCACTGGTTCAGCAATATATC
>JABSRR010000109.1 GCA_013215025.1 Pseudomonadales bacterium | reverse complement strand
GAAGGGGGCGTCGAAAATAAACAGATTGAGCAGCGCATACGCCAGAATTTTTTAACGCTTAGGCAAAACTTTGAGGCGGTGATTGAACACGCGCGTCTGCAAGGGCAAATCGATGAGCATGCCGACAGTGGCGCGCTTGCGCATTTTATGCTGCTGCAGGTGCAAGGCCTGATTGCTTTGAGTAACGTGAATCAGGAAAGTTTGCAGCAGGCGAGTGAGGTACTAAAACAACAGCTGCGGCAGTGGTGACTATTGAGCAAGTGTAATAAGATACGCCTGCCCAATATACTCAATAAGCCATGTTCACAGCATCGCTCAATTAACCTAAAGTTAAGCCGCGTCGAATCGGTCAGCGTTCATCACTTTAGTCCAAGCTTGAACAAAGTCGTGCGCAAATTTTTCAAGATTGTCATCTTGTGCATAGACTTCAGCATAAGCGCGAAGAACTGAATTCGAGCCGAATACTAAATCGACTCTTGTGGCTGTCCATTTTAGTGTATCCTTCTCTCGATCGCGAATTTCGTATAGATTTTCGCCAACGGGCACCCAACGATTGTTCATATCGGTTAGATTGACGAAGAAGTCGTTTGTGAGTGTGCCTGGTCGGTCTGTAAACACGCCATGTTTAGTATCGCCATGATTGGTGTCTAACACTCGCATGCCACCTATTAATACCGTCATTTCAGGCGCGGTCAAGCCCATTAATTGTGTTCTATCTAACATCATTTCTTCTGGGCTAACGGCATATTCTTGTTTCACCCAGTTTCGATATGCATCATGCAGCGGCTCTAATACATCAAACGAGGGCTCGTCAGTCATGTCTTGCGTTGCGTCACCGCGGCCGGGTGTGAAAGGGATATCCACTTGTATTCCTGCCGCGTTGGCCGCTTGCTCAATAGCAACATTGCCTGCCAAAACGATCACATCGGCTATGCTGGCACCGCTGCTGGCGGCAATCGGTTCAAGTACGCTTAGTACCTTTTCTAAAATTTCAGGCTCGTTAGCTGGCCAGTCTTTTTGAGGGGCTAAGCGGATACGCGCACCATTGGCTCCGCCGCGTTTATCTGAACCACGAAATGTTCTGGCACTATTCCAAGCAGTTGAGACCATTTCAGCAATACTGAGAGAGCTTGAAGTAATGGCGTCTTTGACTGCATTCACATCATAGTGGGTATTTCCAGAGGGAATAGGGTCTTGCCAGATAAGGTCCTCTGCGGGCACATCAGGTCCAAAATATCGAGATTTTGGCCCTAAGTCTCGATGCGTTAGCTTGAACCAGGCACGGGCAAACACATCGGAAAAATATTCGGGATCGTTCGCAAATCGCTCGGAAATTTTTCTATAGGCGGGGTCGACTTTCAGCGCCATGTCGGCATCTGTCATCATCGGCATCACTCGTTTACCCGCTATTTCAGCATCAGGAGGCATCAGATCTTCTTCGATATGCACTGGCTGCCATTGAGTGGCTCCGGCTGGGCTGTGAGTGAGCTGCCATTCATGATTCAACAGCATGTCGAAATAACCGTTATCCCATTGCGTCGGGTTGCTTGTCCAGGCGCCTTCAATACCACTGGTAACGGCATCTCGGCCAATTCCTCTGTGGGTCTTGTTGATCCAGCCAAAGCCTTGATCCTCTAGGGGCGCTGCCTCAGGTTCAGGGCCTAATAATGACGGGTCGCCATTACCATGGCCTTTACCAACGGTGTGCCCGCCTGCCGTTAAGGCTACGGTTTCTTCGTCGTTCATAGCCATGCGTGCAAACGTTAAGCGCATGTCTCGCGCGGTAAGCATCGGGTCTGATTTCCCATCTATGCCTTCAGGGTTTACATAGATAAGCCCCATCATGACTGCCGCCAGCGGGTTTTCTAGGTTACGATTATCTGCCCAGCGATTCCCTTCACTGCCTGTTGGGGCTAACCATTCTTGTTCAGAGCCCCAGTAGACATCTTTTTCGGGATGCCAAATATCCTCCCGGCCAAATGCAAACCCAAACGTTTTAAGCCCCATCGATTCATAAGCAATCGTGCCGGCATAGGCAATTAAGTCGGCCCAGCTGACTTTGTTGCCATACTTCTTTTTAATCGGCCAAAGTAAACGGCGTGCTTTATCGAGATTGCCATTATCCGGCCAAGAATTAAGTGGGGCGAATCTCTGGTTGCCAGTGCCTGCGCCGCCGCGTCCATCCGCAATGCGGTAAGAACCGGCTGCGTGCCAGGTCATGCGAATCATTAAGCCGCCATAATGGCCCCAATCCGAGGGCCACCATGATTTGCTATCGGTCATGAGCGCGGTCAGGTCTTGTTTGAGTGCCTGAATATCTAAACTTTGCAGCGCTTGGTGGTAGTTATAGTCATCACCATATGGCTGGGTTTTGTGGTCGTGTTGATGCAAGATGTCAAGATTTAGGGCCTTTGGCCACCATTTAGTCACAGACACTTCGTTTTGAGTGGCACCCCCATGTGCGAAGGGGCATTGCGCTTCAGACATAAAATCGCTCCTTTTTTAATATGTTTGATCAACTGACAAGCAGATATAAGTCTATGCAGTTTAACGCTCGGGTTTTGATGTTGCTGCATGGTGACTGTTCACTGCTTACTGCTCACTGATCAGTAAAGCAGTAAACAAAGTAGACCAAAAATTAAAAATTGTATAGAGACGAATCTGGATACTTTCTAAGGCTTAGACTCTGCGCTTTGAGTCAAAACAGTAATCAAATCCATCGAATTTTCCTAAAGCCGTTGGGGCGGGTGAGTCTAGTGAGTCGAGTGAGTCGAGTGGATAATGTTCAGCCATTCACAAAAGTTTAAATACGCGATACACTGGGTATTCATCGACAGATTAACACGTAAGTCACTGTCATCAACCCTCGATAAATTTTCATCAGGGTGATGTTGCCTGCGTTTAATCTGCACAGCTGTCACCCGTGACCATAGTGAGACGATTATGACAGCAACGCCACAGCATATTTGGATAAAACACCCGCTTGCGGTATTTACCGCCAATNNACAAGACGCCAGCAATGGCATTGTGATTGACCNAAGCACCGGGCTNATCNTTGAGCTGGTGCCACAACATGCCAGCCCCAATACCTCCGTTCACCAAACCTTCGATGCTAGCCAATGCGTGCTATTGCCGGGCTTGGTTAATACCCATCATCATTTGTATCAAACCTTAACCCGCGCGGTGCCTGCGGCGCTGAATAAGCGTTTATTTCCGTGGTTACAAAGTTTATACCCCATTTGGGCCAATCTGCGCCCTGAGATGATTAAGGCCTCGACCGAGTTGGGGCTAACAGAGTTGTTGATGTCGGGCTGTACCACCGTGGCCGATCATCATTATTTATTTCCTGAAGCTTTATTGGAAGCGATTGATGTGCAAGTGGCTGCCGCTAACAAAATTGGTGCGCGAGTAACCTTGACGCGTGGCTCGATGAGCCTAGGTGAAGACGATGGCGGTTTGCCGCCGCAGTCGACGGTGCAAAGCGATGCCGATATTTTGGCCGATTCGCAGCGGCTGATTAAACAGTATCATGACCCCTCAGCGGGCTCGTTTGTGCATATCGCCTTAGCGCCTTGTTCACCGTTTTCGGTGACTACCGAGTTGATGCAGGCAACCGCGGCCTTGGCTAAAACTTATAAAGTGCAGCTGCATACCCATTTGAGTGAAACCGAAGATGAAGACCGTTTCTGTTTGGCGCGCTTTAAGCTGCGTCCGGTGGATTATCTGGAGTCGGTCGGCTGGCTGCATCAGCACACCTGGTTGGCGCACGGCATTCACTTTAACGATGAAGAAATCGTGCGCCTTGGGCAGGCCAAGGTAGGGGTGTGCCATTGCCCCAGCTCGAATATGATTTTGGCCTCGGGTATTTGCCGCACGAAAGAACTCGCGGCGGCGGGGGTGAAAGTAGGCTTAGGGGTGGATGGCTCAGCCTCCAACGATGGCTCGAATATGATACAAGAGGTGCGCCAGGCGCTGTTAATCAATCGCTTACGATATGAAGCCGATGAGGTGAGTCATTTGGATGCCTTATATTGGGCCACCAAAGGCTCGGCTGAGGTGTTGGGGCGCGACGATATCGGCGAATTGGCGGTGGGCAAACAGGCCGACCTGGCGCTGTTTGGCCTCGATGAGGCACGTTTTTCCGGCAGCCACGACCCGCTGGCGGCGTTGATTTTATGCGGTGCGCACCAGGCCAGCCATGTGATGGTGCAGGGGCAATGGAAGGTACGCGATAAACAATTAATCAATCTTGATCTGCAGGCGATGATGCAGGCCCATCATGCCCAGGCGAAAGATTTATTGGCGGCGTTAGAGGCCTAGGTTTTTATGATGAAGCAGCTTGGTCTAAAAGGCGAGAGTTAATATGTCGCTTTACAACGGATTTGTCAGCGTTAGCAGTATGTTAGCGTCAGCTATTTTTGCTTGGGCTATTTTTGTTTAGACCTTCTTTGCTTAGACTATTTTTACTCAGATTATCTTTGCTAAGCATATTGTCTATCTCACGTATGGCTTGCTTGTCTTTTTCGATGCCTTGTAACAGTTGGCTTTTTTTGGCATTAAGCTGCGCTGAAAATTCAGCACAGAAATGCCCCAATTCTTGATAGCGCCGGTAGGCGCGATGAATTGTTGAAAGGCTAAAGCCAATCTCTTTGCCTTTTTTGATAAAGTTTAATTCATTCAGCTGTACCTGCCCATACTCGCGATAGCCATTGAGTCCGCGTGAGGGTGGGCTTAACAGACCTATTTTTTCATAGTAACGCAGCGTATCGCGCGATAGGCCGGTCACTTTTTCAAATTCAGAAATTTTCATCTGCTACCCATTGACTATGGAGTAAATCCATACTTTACCATAGTTTTTTGTGGAGGCTAGATTATGAAGATAACTCAAATTAGAAATGCAACTATCATGCTTGAAATAAACCAACAACGTATTTTGCTTGACCCTATGCTGGCAAAGCAATCGAGCTTGCCTAAGCTTCGATATTTTCGCAGTCAAGAACGCAATCCATTGGTTGAACTGCCAGAGATGTTTCAACAAGTAAAAGATAGTATCGATTACGCCTTGATTACACATTGTCAGAAAGGCCATTTTGATCACCTAGATCGCGCGGGTCTTAAGTGGCTATTAGATAATGATATTAAGACATTTTGCACGCCACATGATGTGCAGTATTTACGAAAGAAGGGCGTTTGCACACAGTTGTTAGCAAAACGATGTAGCCCTTTTTTTGATGGCACGATTGAACAAGTGCCGGCAACACATGCCCGAGGCTGGCTTGCGCCATTGATGGAGCATGGCACAGGCTATTTTTTACAGCTGCCGAATGAGCCAAGTGTGTATTTAATGGGTGATACTGTATTAACGGATGCGATAAGAACATTCATTCGGGCGAAACAACCGGATTTTATTGTTGCGCCAACCGCTAAGGCACAGTTTGACCTAGGCGCACCGATACTGTTGGATGAAGCAGAAATTATTGAATTGGCGCTAATCAGCACCGGAAAAATTATCGCTAATCATATGGATGCTTTAGATCATTGCCGAATTAAGCGATCCGACTTAATAGATTTGATCGATAAAGAAAATCTCAGCGCGAAGTTTTTGATACCTGATGATGGCGAGACGGTCACGCTAGAAGTTCAGCCGTGTTAAGGGCTTTATAGAGATTTTGATCCGTTTTGAAAGCTAAGATTGAAAGCTAGAGTTGATTAGCTGACAGAAAAACGCTGATGCAAGAAAGGTGATATTGTGAAAGTGATGTAAGAAAGCTGCTACGCGAGCACTGTGAGATAAGTGCTCGTGTAGCGGCGATATTATGCCAAGCGATTAGCCAACTATGCGAATTGGCTCAGCGCTTGGCGCTGTGCTTAATGCTTCTGACGGTGGGCGGAAGTCAGTCAAGTTAATACCTTTAACAGCTGCACAGCGAGAACTCGCACTACGAATCCCTGATTGGCTTAAGTTTTTGGTTTTGTCACTTATTCTTGCCATGTGTAATTTTTCCTTATTTATCTGCTTTACCTGGCAAAGTTTATTATGGTGGCTTACCTAACTAAAAAAGAATTACCTATTTTTGTTGGATGGCCACCCCATTACCAATTTTTTTGGATGGCTTATCGGAGTCCTATACCTGGGTTGGTGGTAAG
>JABSRR010000108.1 GCA_013215025.1 Pseudomonadales bacterium | reverse complement strand
GCCGATTGGCAGCGTGCAGAACCGAGTCGAATTTTACGGCAGCTTTCGGCGATGTGATCGAATAAGCCAGCGAATGTTATTTTGGCCGCGCTTTATTCAGCACAGAGCCAAGCACTGCATATTCACTAACACCTAAGCGCGCTAAGGGGTCAATTGCTTCAGCATCAATGGCTAAGCGCCCTTTGGCATCTTCTTGCACACAGTGATCAGCAACAAAGGCTTGCTTAACTTCGGCAAAAATAAGCTGCTGCTTACTGTCTTTTAATAGCTGAGCATCGTGCAGGCAACAGTCATAGGCCACCGGCGCTTCAGCAATGCGCGCAAAGCCTTGATCGTGATCNATCGTNAAACCCAAGCGCTTTAGCTCTGAATCATTTCTTGCTAATTCACGAGACGACTCATTTAAATCNGCAAGCAAATTGCTGGATGCAATATGCACGGTAAAGCGCTCGGTACGCTCAATATTTGCCCAGGTATCTTTGTCAGATTGATCAGACTTTTGCCCCACAGAAATCATAAGCACCGCAGGCTTTGATGACAAAGGGGTGAAATATGAGAACGGCGCTAAGTTATAGTCGCCCGTTGAATTCTCGGTTAACACCCAGGCAATAGGTCGCGGAATCAAACTCTGCGTCATGATATGGTAGACCTGATTGGCGGAATACTGACTAAATTCAATTAACATGCGATGACTTCCTACAATACCGATAACATGAGAAATACTGATATAATAATTAATTCAATTGTATCAGCATTCCACACTTACATTAAACACTGGCTGAATGCGCAATATGTTGCAATACGCTCAGTGATTGGATGAAGCGCATAAAAGACAATATGTTTCTATGACCGACATTGCCTCACAAACCATGCCAGTTGAGGGTCAAGCTTTATTGCGGGTTTTGTTTGAAGATGAAGCCATCGTCGCTATTTATAAACCCGCTAATATGTTGGTGCACCGATCTGCCATCGACCGACATGAAACACAGTTTGTATTACAAACTCTGCGCAACCAACTGGACCAGCATGTTTTTCCGGTTCATCGATTGGATAAACCCACCTCAGGCGTGATACTTTTTGCCAAAAATTCTGATTGTGCGCATCAATTACAACAGCAATTTGCCGCAAGACAGATTACAAAGCTATATCTGGCGATTTGTCGTGGGCATATCCAAGCAACATCACTGGTTGATCGCCCCGTTAAGTTACGAGGCATTAAAGCTAACAGTAATCAATCGATGCTCAGCAAACCCGCACAGTCGATTATTTCACCCCTAGCACATGCAACGCTTAACTATTCAGTAGAACCGCAATATCCGCAAAGCCGCTACAGCCTAGTGTTATTATCGCCTATTACGGGGCGACAGCATCAATTACGTTATCATATGAAACACTTATCGCACCCAATTATTGGCGATGTGAAGTATGGTAAATCGACGCACAACCATTTTTTTTGCCAGCAGTTACAACAGCGACGGCTGTATCTAAGTGCGTCACACCTGCAGTTCACCCACCCTATTAGTCAACAAACGGTGTTAGTTTCAGCACCTTTAGATGAGGCATTCATGCGCGCCGTGTCATTTTGTCAATTTGAAGCCGCTATAACAGAGTTTTTTGACAAGCCAACAGATTTTTTCAAGCTCGTTCATCAACAGAAAAAAGCGTTTGAAATATCGCTGCAGCAAGGTGATTTGTAGTGCAACATCTGCGATTAGATCAATTTGTTGCAAAGGCACTCGGCAAAAGTCGCAAAGCCGCCAAACAGCTTATCCAACAAGGCTGCATCAGCGTTGATGGCCTTATTGTCAAAGATGGCAAGTTAAAAATTTCTCTGCAGCAGCAAGTTGGCTACCAAGATAACATGTTGGCACTCAAACAAAGTGTTTATCTCGCGCTGTATAAACCTGCTGGCTACTGCTGTTCGCATGTGGATGATAATGCACCCTCTGCGCTCAGATTGATCAGCGAAGAATTCAAGCAACAAAAGTTGTTTTTTGCTGGCAGGTTAGATACCGATACCTCAGGTCTAGTATTACTTAGCAGTGATGGACAATGGTGCCACCGAGTCAGTAAACCCCAGAAACAAAACTTCGATAATGATTATTGTGGAAAACGCTACCGTGTTGGTTTGGCTGAAGCGATAAATCAATCATCTATCGATACATTAGAGCAAGGTGTAATGCTTCGATCCGAAAATAAGCTCACCCTACCCTGTCAGATTCAACAACTGTCTGCTCACGAAGTTATAATAGAACTTCACGAAGGTCGATATCATCAAGTCAGGCGGATGTTTGCCTATTGTAATAATCGGGTGATATCACTGCACCGAGAGAGCATTGGCACTATTAAACTTGGCAGTTTACAAAGCGGACAATTCAGACAGCTCTCTAATGATGAAATACAGAGTTTTATCGGTTAAGGATATAATCAAATAACAGATGCAAAGCAACAATCACATTATTGCAAACCCACTAGCTGAGTCTATTAAGCAGGTAGATCGCGCGCTATGGCTTATTGACGAAGCATCATCTGACTTTTGTTTTGATGCCGGTGTTTTAGGTACGACTGAAAAACTGAGTAACCGTTTTGATTTAGCAAAAAAATTTAATGCCGTATTTAATGACTTTTTAATCGCTGAAACTTTTGCAAACCAAAAGCTTGATCTTATTGCGTTCAGAATCAGCAAAGAAAAACAGATTAATCTGCATGTGTTTAATAGCTGGATAGATTTATGTTCAAAATCTGCAGCCTCTGGCCTAACCTTAGCATCAGCCTCAACATCATTACCAAGCTCATCAGCAAACTCTAGAGCAGCAATATCAACATCTAAAACGACATCGCCATTAACATCGAAACCATCAATACCGACACCGACGCTTAAATTATTTGGGGCAAAAAATGAGGGGATTAAAAGCCTGTTTACTTTGGCAAAAGAACAATTAGCAGCCTTTGGCAATGCTGTCACATTGCAGTTAGATAAAATTCATAAGCAAGTATTTGTCATCTCCATTCACTTTACAGATAACTCTGTCTGTTCTGGTATTGAGGCCAATCAAGTATATAAACCATTACAGCTTTTAAGCTTGTCGGGAGTCGAGTTTTATAGCAAGCCGGGGCTATTTGGCTGGCAGAAAATTGATCAAGGTAGTTCACTGCTGATTTCAACAATTGCGCAATATTATGAAACAAAATCTGACAATACTCTGTCATCCTTACAGGCGCTTGACCTTGGCTGTGGCTATGGTTATTTATCTATTCGCCTCAAACAGCTAGGCTTCACACATATTGATGCAACCGATAATTGCGCTGCTGCATTACTCAGCTGCGAGGAGAATTTTAAACACTATGATATTAAGGGTCAGATTATAGCTAGCGATGCAGCCGACAGTATCAGTAAATCCTATAATGTAATAGTCTGTAATCCACCTTTCCATCAAGGCTTTGATCATGTCAAATCATCAACAGAACTATTTACGGAGGCAGCTGCTAGACATTTAAAACCAGGCGGTGAAGCATGGTTTGTGGTCAATCAATTTGTCGGTTT
>JABSRR010000107.1 GCA_013215025.1 Pseudomonadales bacterium | reverse complement strand
AAAAATGGCGATAAGAAGAAATGGCGACATACGTCAAGTATAGGGGGATGATGCAGGCACACCCAAGGCTCAGACTAAGTTTGCGCCTTAGCGTGCATAAAAAAAGGTGGCATAGCCACCTTTATACATTTTTCATTATCAAGCCTAGGGTGCTTTCGAAACCACTACGCGCGCCGGTCGAATCAAACGGCCATTCAGCACATAACCCTTTTGAAACACGTCCATCACCGAGTTCGGCTCCATATCAGGGTTTGGCACCATGGTCATGGCTTCATGCAGCTGCGGATCAAATGGCTCACCGTGCGGATCGATTTGCTCAACCTGATACTTGGCTAAAATGTCGACAAAGCTCTTACGCGTTAGCTCAACGCCTTCAACAATTGGCTTTACTGCCTCATCATCAGCGGCAGTATCAATCGCACGCTCCAGATTATCCATTACCGCGAGCAAGTCTTCGGCAAATTTTTCTAGCGCAAATTTACGCGCCTTGTCGACTTCGCCTTGTAAGCGCTTNCGAATATTCTGTGTTTCAGCCTGATCGCGCACCATCTGATCTTTCATAGCGGCCACTTCAGCTTCCATCGCAGCGACCTTTTCGTCGTTATTTAAGACCTCAGGCTCCGNCTGTTCTGTCNACTCAGACTCTGCGTCCACTGACTCTGCCGTCTGCTCGGCAACATCTTCAGGGCTATCGGACGGGTTTGCCTGCGCCTCAACGTCTGGTTGATCTGCTGATTGCGCGTCGGATGGTTCGGGGTTTTGTGTTTCGTCGCTCACTCGATGTCTCCTGTGAGTAAATACAAATAGCGGTTGCTTGTTTTATAAGGGCGAATAAGAAAATTTCAAGTGCAGCAAGATAAAAGCCTGCAAATATTTAGCCCTGCTGGCGTATGCCGCGATAAATGCCTTTAGCCACAATGATGGGAAATAAAATACTACGTACCAGCGCCTTAGGAATCCGCACTACCATGCCATTGGCTGCATACACCCGCATACCGCTAGCCTGCACCCCCAAAATCGATCCCCAGCGGTAGCGGCTTGCTTTAAAGGTTTTTAACTTTACCTCGGATTTGCCGTTACGATCTGCCTCAGCCAGGCGTTTTAAATTGCTGGCCACCGTCATAAAACCAGCATTGCGCGCCGAGCTGCGATTCGCGTCACTGGCCGCGATATCGCCAACCGTAAACACATTGTCAAAGCCTGGCACCCGAAGATGCGCATCGGCCTTGATAAAGCCATCAGCATTCAACATGGCCTTAGGCACAAACTGATTATTCGGCTGCAGATTTCCCACACACCAGACAATCGCATCAGCGCTAAACGCAGGCTGCGGGGTTTGCCAAACTATCTCACCATGGTCGATGCTGTTGAGCTGTGCCTGGGTTTTACCTGTCAGATCAGCACGATAGCCAGCATGCAAATGCACGCCTGCAAGCTTTAAGCGCTGTGTCACTTTACGCTGCACCTTAGGGTGGTAGCCAGGCAAAATCGCTGGGTGGGAAAAGAACAAATGTACCTGAGTGTCTGGCTGCTCTTCGGCGAGATTACAGGCCACGCTGACCCCGCTTGCACCTGCACCCACTACCGCAACACATTTTGCTGCACAGAGCTGTTGGTGGTGATGTTGCAAAGACGCTTCAATCGCATCGAATGGCTGCAAAAGATTATTTCGCCAAAAGCCATTGCTAACACCCGGGCTTAATAGCAGAAAATCATAGCCAATCGTGTGGCTTTGCTGCGCCGCATCACAATACGTTAAAGTTTGTTGATCGGTATCGACTGACTGGATTAGCCCTTGCTTAATCGTTACTTGATCTAATTTGTTAAACCGATCAAAGGCCACAAGATAGTCGCGTTGCCACTCAGCTGGTCGCGTGAGCCTTGAGCCAAGCTCTTGACCGCTCAGTAAACATGGCTTGGTACTGATACCAACTACCTCAAACGCATCAGCAAGATAAATCGCCGTAAGCAAGCCAGTGTCACCAAAACCGGCTATCACTAGCTTGGGCTTTGTATGCGGCGAAGGTGATGCGCTAGTGGGCATTAACGGTAAACTGCATCAGCATCACAATCGGGGTAAAATGCATAAGCTGCCGCAACGCTAACGCTTTTGCGGCAAAATTAGTAACATTGAGATTTTATCAATAATGCGCTGATAATCAGGGCGGCGCTCTAAAGAACGCACCTCCATCATCGGAATGCTCACAAATACGAACATCGTCAGCATGGCAATAAAGCCAATCATCTGCCACCACCAGCCCTCAGGGTAAGCCGCCAAACCAAACAAGCCCAAACTAAACCAAAAAAGCACCTCACCAAAATAGTTAGGGTGACGTGAATAAGCCCATAGGCCCGTTTCAATGATTTGCCCCGGTTTACGGTTAGCAATAAAGTGATGCAGCTGCCGATCAGCAATAAGCTGTATCGCTGGGGCTGCAACACCTAATATAAACGCCACATAGTCGAGCCCGTTAAGCGGCGCATCGCTTAACACTAGGCAGGCATAAACAGGCAGCATGCCCAGAAATACCTGGATCGTTGGAAAGTAATGAATACCAAAAAAGTCGGTAATCCATGCTATCTGCGGAATCTTCTCTTTTAACATACCATAGCGCCAATCTTCATGATGCAGCCCTGACCAATGCTTGGTCCAATTCCAGGTTAAACGGATCGCCCAAAACCACGTCACGATAGAGATCATGATAAAGCGCACAAAATCCGCATCCGCATGTTTATTCATCCACCAGAACACCAGCAAGAACGGTGGAAAAACGCTCCAGTAGGCATCGTAAAAACTGGAATTTTTAAACAGACGACTGAAAATAAAAATGACCACTGTGGCGATAGTATCTGCGATAAAGCTATCTAACAGAAGGTCATTGAAGAAACTGATATATTTCAGGTAATACGCAGCAGCGAAAAAGCACGCAACATAGGCAATGCAGATCCAAATTAAAGATGTGAACCGGCTCGCATTTTCGGAATATTGACTAGGCATGATAGTGACCTGTTAAATGTTATCGTTATTTTATTTTTTGCTTGTCACAAGCAATTGTTACGTTACAACAAATCTGTCAGATCATAAAACACATTTATATTACAAAATGTAAAAATATTTTAAATCCAATTAAATTTTCAATTACGTAAAGCGAGAATATTCAGCGGTTAATATCTTGCTGATTATAACTGCGAAAGAAGCTTGCCACATGAGTGTAACTTTTTTTCGCACTAACCTAATTAAATAAGAGGATTTTCCGATGATCACACGAAACAAGAATTTCGTTGCTTCATTATGTTTATGTACGGCAGCATTTTTAACCGCATGTGATAATGACGACGATAAAGATAATGGCCCATCACTCAATATCGTTGAAACAGCTGACTCAGTAGATGACCTGTCCAGCCTAGTTACAGCAGTTAGCGCTTTTGAAGATATCGCAACAGCACTTTCTGATCCAGATGCAGACCTAACCGTTTTTGCACCAACCAATGCTGCTTTTGATGGATTATGTGAAACACTCGGAGTTGATGGTACAGGCGACACTTGCGTTACTGGTTTAGTTGATGCGCTAACCGCAGACACCGTCGCAGACGTCCTAACTTACCATGTGCTAGGCAATCGTGTTGATGCTGCAACAGCTGTATCAGTAGCTGAAGGTGAAGCAGGTGCCGGTCGCTTAGTACCAACTCTCTTAGAAGGCAACTCAGTTGCCGCAACGTTAACCGGCAACCAGCTTTATATCAACACCTCAGCAGTAACTACTGCAGATGTTGATACTACCAATGGCGTAGTGCACGTGATTGATAAAGTTTTATTGCCTGTAGAACTTGAAACCATCACCGATTTTTCTAGCTTAACTATCGCAGAAATTGTTGCTGCAGCCTCAACAGGCGGCGCTACAGCTTTAGATGGCGTTGATGGCCCAGAGTTTACTCTGTTA